>NZ_JBFRPJ010000115.1:0-28250 GCF_041471945.1 Vibrio sp. 10N.261.51.A4 | reverse complement strand
TAATTACGCAACAAAGCCACGCACTAACGGGTAATTTTCAGATGAATACAGCCGCGTAAAATTTCGTTTTCCAGTTTGGCGATTAGGGCTGGTTTTTTATTAGGTGGAGAGGGTTAAGTCTCTCTACCTCTATGATTATTAAAATATATTATTGTTTGAACTTGTATTCTCGGACTCACTATTTTTACCTTCATTGAAGCTTGCATTTCCCCTTCATTAAGTAAAAGTGCCGTACCACGCAAGTTTAGTGGTATAGAAAAGATTGAGAATAGTATGAACATCAGTACAATGCGGAAAAATCAATGAAGTAATTTATCAATTTACAGTGTAATTCGAGCTCACCTGACGTAAATAATCAGGACATATCATCGCTTCGACGCTGTAAAACCATTCACAGTATATTAGTACAAAGGTCTGCATCTTGGACAAACATGACGAAATCCTGGTCGCTATTCGCCAAATTATTCGCGCTATCGATTTACACTCGAAAAAGCTGAGTAAAGAGTATGGTTTGACTGGCCCTCAATTAATCTTAATGAGAGCAATCCAAGAAATGGGTAATGTGACGATCAAAGAATTGTCTAATCACACCAATGTAAGCCAAGCCACCACAACCACGATCATCGATCGCTTGGAACTGAATGGCTATGTACAACGTGTTCGCAGCTCGTCAGACCGACGCAAAGTACACGCAAACCTGACTGAAAAAGGTCAAGAGTTGCTAAACAATGCGCCGCCACCGCTGCAAGATAACTTCGTTAAAAAATTCCAAAACCTAGAGCCGTGGGAGCAAAGCTTACTGCTTTCTTCAATGCAGCGAGTATCATCAATGATGAACGCAGAAGACATCGACGCCGCTCCAGTACTTCAGCTTGAAGGCATTGCAAACGTAGCCAAGAGTTAACGTTAATTTTAAATTGTTTTTTAGAACAATAACTTAAGTAATTATTAAATGGTCGTATTAAGCGGCCATTTTTGATCTTGCCATTTAAAATCTCTATTTACCCTGTGTGTTAGTTACGCTTTCTTATTTTAAATTCCCCTGACTTTTTGCCCCGTTTGTAGCCGCCTCATTGGATTGTCATCAAAACTCCATTGACTATTCTCTGACAATAAAACGCTAGACCGACCGGTCTGTTGTGTATTATTGTGTGCTCATCTTAACCACGAGATGATGTATGAAACACGAATTGACGCCAACACAAATGACCATGACGTTGAACAACATGCAGGGAGCTTTTGCACAGAACCCGATGCCAGCGGTATCGGTGAGAATTGAGCAGTTGCTTGCACTTAAATCTGCGCTTATCGATTACACAGATCGTTTGTGTTCAGCCGTGAGTGAGGACTATGGTCACCGCAGTCGACAAGACACTTTAATGGCCGACATATTGCCTTGCATCGGAAATATTGATCACAGCATTGAGTGTTTACCTCATTGGTCGACATCTTCGATTCGTCATTCCGGCCCTTTGCTTTCAACCTCTCGTGTTGAAGTGGTTTATCAACCCAAAGGCGTTGTCGGGATCATTGCTCCGTGGAACTTCCCGATCATGTTATCCGTCGGCCCGCTTATTTCGGCGTTGGCAGCGGGCAATCGCGCCATGATCAAGATGAGTGAATTTACCCCAGCTACGAACCAAGTATTAACAGCGCTATTGGCGGAAGTCTTCCAATCCGATGAGGTGTGCTTGGTTGAAGGTGAGGTAGAAATCGCAGCCGCATTTTCGGCGTTGCCGTTTGATCATCTTCTGTTTACGGGGTCAACCCAAGTGGGTCGCCAAGTGATGAGGTCAGCGGCTGACACGCTAACTCCAGTCACGCTAGAGCTAGGTGGTAAGTCACCGGTTATCGTTGCAGAAGACATGCCAATTGATATCGCGGTTGAGCGAATCATTTATGGTAAGAGCCTCAATAACGGGCAGGTGTGTGTGGCTCCTGACTATGTATTGCTACCCGAAGGGAAAGTTGAATCTTTCATTCAAGAGTATAAAAAACAGTACCAATTGCTGTTCGATGAAGGGGTCTATTCCGAGAGTTTGACGTCCCTAATCAATCCTCGTCAATGCGATCGTATTGTCGGCTTGTTGAATGAAGAGCAACAAGCAGGAACGCGAACCGTCGCTTGCCATGACGAAGCGATGGACTTAGATAACCACCGTTTGGTGACGCACCTGATTGTTGAACCAAGCCTGTCATCTAAGGTGATGAACGAAGAGATTTTCGGCCCACTATTACCCTTGATTACTTATCGCAATATCGAAGAGGTGTTCCAAGTCATCAATAGCAAACCAAGGCCGTTAGCACTCTACCTGATGAGCTTTGATTTGAGTTTACAGGCTCAGGTTAAGCACCAAGTTCATTCCGGCGGAATGTGTATCAATGACTGTGTTTTCCATCTAGCGGTTGATGACGCGCCGTTTGGTGGCATTGGTGAATCAGGGCAGGGCAATTATCACGGTAAAGAAGGTTTTCTGACTTTCTCTCATGCAAAAACAGTTTTGGAAACGGGCTTAGATCATCGAGTTAAGCATCTGTTTTCAAGAGAAGACAACGAATTAAAAGCAGCTGTGATGAGCATGCTAGGCAAGTAAGTTATACCTGATATTACGTTATTCATTATTAAAAATTTATATAAGAGGCTATTTATGTTGGAACGTTTTTTTGAAAGAACCATAAAGTCGTATTTGATGATCACGGGATTCTTGACTGCCACTGCTTTTTCCACTTTTCTTGCGCCTGATTGGAGCATGCAAACGCTGTTCTCGTACAACGATACGATGTTGGAAAGTAGCACGTATTTGATGGGTACATATCAGCACTGGGGCGTTATGGTCGGTTGTATCGGCATATTGTTGATGGTCTCGGCGAAGTACAAATCGCTGCGTACATCGACCATGATTTACAGCGCATTTGAGAAGTCGATGTTTGTGGGCATATTCTTATACAACGTATGTATCAACGATTATGAGTGGTTTTATGGTTGGAGCGGTGTGTTTGCGCTCGATGGATTTGTGACTGTCTACTCTTTAGTTTACCTGTATTACTACCTCACTAGAGATAAAAGCAAGGTGCCAGCTCATCTTCGTTAATAGTTAATAAGTTGCTCATGGTGAGTCAATGACACTTATTTAATGATCACTCACTAGCTTACTTATTACTACAGCCCGCATTTGCGGGCTTTTTTCGTTTTGGGGCAATGATCCATCAAGATCTTAATTGACATATCTTTGACATTAATACTCTAGACCGACCGGTTTGTATTGGTTATTGTTTAGTCATCAAATAGAAATGAGGTAAATACCATGACAACCAATAATTTTAACTTTCAACTTAAAACCATTGTTCATGCTCAAGAGAATGGCATTGAAAATATCCCTTCTCTTTTTGGTCGCTTAGGTGCGCAAAGAGTCGTGCTCTTTTCTGATAAAGGCTTGGAGTCTCTTGGTTTTGTTGAGCAGTTCTCGGCGTTGTTTGTAAACGAAAAGGTGAACCAGCCAGGTAATGAACAAGCAGTTCAACTTGTTGGTGTGTACACCGATATCGCGCCAGACGCGACTTGCGACAACATCAACGCTGCAATTGAGTTTGCAAACAGCGTCAATGCTGATGCGATCTTGTCTGTTGGTGGTGGCAGTGTAATTGATGCTTCTAAAGGCGTGAAATACGCATTTCATAAACAGATAGATGATATCCGTACGGTGATTGCCGGCGGCGGTCATATGGATGTGTGGCCAAACAATGAAGATATTCGAGTGCCCCACATTGCGGTTCCGACAACGGCTGGCACGGGCGCAGAAGCCTCTCCGATTGCTGTTTTTTACAATGAACATGAAAACATTAAGGCAAGTCTAGTCGCGTCTGGATTGGAAGCTGATATCGCGATCCTTGATCCAACGGTGACCACTAAGCTGCCTGATCATCTGACTCGTTCTACCGCGATGGATGCACTAACACACGCTGTTGAAGCGATGGTCTCGCCAATGAGTAATGCATTCACCGACGCTTACGGTATTCAGGCTGCAAAATTGATTGTTGAAAACTTACCCTTGGCATTGAAAGAGCCAGAAAACCTAACGGCACGTGGCAACCTTCTTCAAGCGAGCACTATGGCGATTTCTGCTTTCTATTCGTCTTTAGGCGGTATTCCGATTCACAACTGTGCTCATGCCTTTGGTGCGATTAGCCACATTCCACATGGCGATGCCAACACGGTATTAATGCCGGTTGTGATTGAAGCGCTGCCTGAATTCTATATGCCGAATGCGGCGAAGTTAGCTCAAGCTTTCTCTGTCGACACTACGGGAACCGATGAGATGGTTTACCAGAGAGTGTTGGACTTCTTAAACAACTTCCAAACCAGTGTCGGTGCGATGAAGCGTTTCAGCAGCTGGGACTTTGATGAGCAAGAGAAGAGCAACATTGCAGAAGCGATTGAAAAAGACATCTGTTTTCAGTTCTACCCAATCTCGAAACAGACGATTGAAACCATCATAGAGAAAGCGATTTAAGTCTCTGTCTTAATCGACTGAATGTTATGACCATTTAATTCAGTCGATGATTCAGTCCCTGATTCACTCAACAATCATTACTCGAGAGCCAATTATGAAAATCGGAAACGTATTGCTATCAAGCTTGTGCATCATCGCGCCATTCCTACTTTTCACCTAATTCATTCAACAGGGACGTCGAGATCTTTATTCCCGAGGAGGAAATAAATGCTCAATAAACGTTTAACTACCGTGATTTTGGCGGGTGTTTTGGTTGTTCTGTTTTTTGCCAAGGCAAGCTTTGGAAGCGAGAGCTTTGAGAATGAAGCCACCATGGATCAATCGCAGCAGCATCAAGACGTCGTGCAATTGTTGGATGAAGCTTATCAAGGGCAATTGGATGCCCAGCTCTCTGTCGCTTACTTATATCTGAGCGGAGAGGGCGTAGAACAGGATGATGAAAAAGCCGCGGAGTGGTTCGTCACCGCAGCCAATAACGGTAGCCCTGAAGCTCAAACACAGCTTGGGTTGATGTATATCTCTGGAAGTGGCGTTCAAGCCAGCCAAGCGGAGGCTGTCACCTGGATTGGCATGGCAGCAGCTCAAGAGTATGACCCTGCGTTCGACTTATTACATTGGATGTCGCAAGCCGCGCATTAATTCAAATCCTAACTCAGGTTAATCACATAAAGGTTAACCTCAGAAAAAGTTAATCACAGAAAAAGTTACTCGCAGAAAAGTTAATTACTGAAACAAGTTAATCACAGAAATTGGAGAACGTCTTATGCAGACATTCAAGAAATCTTTAGTCTTCACTGCAATGGCCGCGGCAAGCAGTGCTGCTCTTGCGGCTGAATCAGAAAAGCCGAATATTGTTGTTATTGTTGGCGATGATGTTGGCTTTGCCGATACTCAGCCTTATGGCTCAGAAGCCAATACACCAAACCTAATGGCGCTGGCTGAAGAGGGGGTTAAGTTTACTAATTTTCACGCGTCACCAACTTCATCGGTAACGCGCTCTATGATGTTAACCGGAGCAAATAGCCACGAGGTTGGGCTAGGCACCTTCGACTATGCTGTCTATCCGGGTGCGATTGGCAAGCCGGGTTATGAAGGTTACCTCACCAAGAAAGGGGTTACGGTCGCAACGCTGCTTAAAGAGAGTGGCTATAACACTTACCTCTCTGGTAAATGGCACTTGGGGCTCGAGGATGGCTTCTTACCTGACGATCGAGGTTTTGAAGAGAGTTACGGTATTTTAGCGGGCGGTTCGAATCACTTTAACCGAGATATGATGTTCCCGGCCAAAAACGCTGCGACAGCGGATGCGCTGCAAAAAGGCGATATTCCCGGCGTCGAAGTTGAGCCAACTTACCGCAACGGTGAAGTGGTTGAGGATAAATACAAAGGCGAATACTCAGACCAAGTTTACACCAACGAGATCATCAAGATGATCGACAGCAAAAAAGACGACGGTAAGCCTTTCTTCGCTTACGTCCCATTCACCGGTATTCACCTGCCACTGCAAGCGCCTGAGTCGGCCTATCAAGATAAAGTCGATTACTACGTTGAACATGGTTGGGACTCGGTTCGAGAAGATCGTTTCGAACGCATGAAACAGATGGGCGTGATTCCTAAAGAGGCCGAGATTTCAGGACGCAATTCATTAAGCCGCCCTTGGGACTCGCTCTCAGAGAAAGAACAAAAGTGGTACGGCAAGAAAATGGCTGTGGCGATGGGCATGATGGAGATGCAGGACCAACAAGTCGGTCAGATAGTCGATTATCTGAAAGAAATCGGGGAATACGATAATACCTACATCATGTATCTAGCGGATAACGGCCCAGAAGCGGCGGATATTACCGGTGAAAACATCAGTGACCTGATCCGAACGTGGACCGCTCATCATTTCGATAATTCGACCGAAAACTTAGGTAAGGCGAACTCCAGTGTGTCACTTGGTCCTGAGTGGGCAAGCGCTTCAACCGGCGGCCTATCTTGGTACAAAGCTTACACAGCAGAGGGCGGCATCCGTGTGCCGTTTATCGTTAAGCCAGCCAAAGCGCTTTTAGAAGGTGAAGATGCGTTGCAACCGGGAACTCAAACAGACGACTTATCACAAGTGAAAGACATTGCAGCCACGATTCTTGAAATTGCAGAGGTAGAGCATCCAGGAACGGAATATCAAGGTCGAGAAGTGGCGCCGATGAGTGGTGTGAGCTTGTTGCCTTACTTCAAAGGTGAAACGGCAGAGGTGCACAGTGCCGATAATGCGATTCCATTTGAATTGTTTGGTAGCGGGATTTTGCTAAAAGGTGATTACAAGATCATTCGAATCTCTACGGGAATGGGTGGCGACAGTGAGTGGCACTTATACAACACCAAGAAAGACCCAGCCGAGCAACATGACTTGAGAAATGAAATGCCAGATCTGTTCCTTGAAATGGTCGCTGAATATCAAGAGTACGAAAAAGCGCAAAACATCGTCCCGGTTGACGAAGCGTGGAACCCGTTTGAAAACGTGAAATAGAGGAAAAAATCACTCGGCCAACCTAATGCCATCAAGCTTGGTTGGCCGATGAACACCGTGTAAAGGAATTACGAATTGTTTTGGCTAATACAATAACTTTTACATCGAGGCACTCTTCATGACGACATTATCGCTATCAAATTTGAGTTCAGTTCCGCAGTTCAATGGCAAAGCACACAGCAAACTTCAGGCGTTAGCAAAACCGATTGGGGCGGTGTGTAATATCAGTTGCACCTACTGTTATTATTTAGAAAAACAACAGCTGCTTGATTACCCAAAAGGCTCTCAATATACGATGGATGAAGTTCTATTAGAGCGTTATATCAAGCAGTACATAGAAGGGCAGAATACGCCTGAAATCATCTTTTCTTGGCATGGTGGAGAACCTACTTTGTTGGGGCTTGAGTACTTTCAAAAGGTCGTCGAGCTGCAGAAAAAATATTGTCCTAGCTACAGTAAGATCAGCAATGACCTTCAAACCAACGGCACGTTACTGAATGATGCGTGGTGTGAGTTCTTCAAGAACAATGACTTTATCATTGGCGTGAGTATTGATGGACCAGAGCACCTACATAATCACTACCGAACTAACCGTGCAGGCAAAGGCACTTTTTCTCAAACAATGCGTGGCATTCGCTACTTGAAACAACATAACGTCGAGTTCGCGACTCTAAGCTGCGTGAATGATGTGACAGGTAAGTATCCATTAGAGGTCTATCGCTTTCTACGCGATGAAGTGGGTTCGAAGCAATTGCAGTTTATTCCTGTCGTCGATAAGCGCGAAGCTCACACCAACAATAAATGGTTGAGCAACCAACAAGCGATCATTCCCGTATCAGGCGAGGTTGAACCGTGGAGTGTCGGCTCTGCGCAATGGGGACAATTCCTCACTACCGTTTTTGATGAGTGGTTTGAACACGATTTTGGTCGAGTGTTAGTGCCGTACTTTGAAAATTTTGTCGGTGTATGGATGGGCAGAGAAAGCACCATGTGCACGCTGAGTGAGATCTGCGGCAAAGGGTTAGCGGTTGAGCCCAATGGCGATGTGTACTCATGTGACCATTATGTATTTCCTGAATTTCAGTTAGGTAATATTCAGGAACAAGCACTTTCAACTTTAGCCTTTTCGACAAAGCAGCAGAGTTTTGGGTTCGCCAAACAGAAGTCTCTGCCGAAACAATGCCAAGCCTGTGAGTTTAAATTTGCATGTCATGGCGAATGCCCCAAAAACCGTATCATCACAAGCCGAGATGGTGAGGCGGGGTTAAATTATCTCTGTGAAGGTTGGCTGAGCTTCTTCAAGCATATCGACCCTGTTATTAAGGACTTATTCAAAGCCAATAATATCCCGTCTCGTCTGGGGTAACGGAGTAAGCGTGAATGGATTCAATCTAGATTTAAAGTTAGATAAAAGGCTCGCTAAATTGTGCGAGCCTTTTGGTATTTGGTAACGGGTATCTAGTCAGCCGATTCTTGGGCTGGGCTCATGGCGAGAAGAGTCTCTTCCATGGCATTGTTTAGAATCGAACGGTTACGCTGCATGGCGGCCATGAGCGTTGAGCCAAGCCATAAACCATAAAGCGTTCGAGATAGCGATTCTGGCTCTGCGATAGTGAAATCACCGGCCTCATTACCTTCTTCAAACAGTTTTGCCATACGCAGGATGATCTTTTCAGCGCCTTCTGCCATAGTCGATTGCAACGGGTTTTCAGACCCAGCTACTTCTCCCGCCAGTTTTACGACAAGACATTGGATATTGAAGTCTTCAGTCAGTTTCGATGCACACCAAAACTCGAAATAGGCTTTTACGCGGTCACGACGAGAAAGCGACTCATCACTTAAAAAGTCGTCCAGCTTAGCGAGATGCTCATCAAAGTAGTTAGTAAGAAGGATCTCACCAAAGTGTTCTTTGGATTTGAAGTAATGGTAAAAAGAACCCTTCGTGCCTTCCGCTTGGTTGATGATTTTCATCAGGCCAACACCAGCAAACCCATGTTCATTGATAAGGCTAAACCCTGCATCGAGCATAGCTTGTCGCATGTCTTTCATTGTTCTTACTCTTTATGCTGAGAATGAGGAATAGTGTAACGAGCAACATACCAACCGTCCAGTCTAGCGCGTTAGGACGCGGTCAATAATTGACTCGTTTCGTCAAAGTAACTTTTTCTCTTATTGGCACTTCTAAGCGACAAAACTTTTTTCAAGATAAGCACACCTATAAATCGAAAATAACAACCTTAAAGGGCCTGTTTGGTGCCTTAAAATGGCTAAATTTGGGTGTTTTAAGTTGCTGTTTTTGTTCGTTTTTAATTTGGTGTTTTCTTAAGATCGCAATGGTAGTCTTAGCTTAATTTCTTTAGGGGGCTAAATGGACACCAATAACAGCACTTATCATCACCACAATTTTGCTCAGCAAGACTTATCAGAGCTTACATTTACAGCCTGTACGTTTATCCGTTGTGATTTCAGACGTTCGAACTTACGTGATGCAACGTTTATTAACTGTCAGTTGGCGATGGCGAATTTTAGCAACGCGAATTGCTACGGTATTGAGTTACGTGATTGTGACCTGAAAGGGGCGAACTTCACTCGTGCGAATTTTGCCAATCAGGTAAGCAATAGAATGTACTTTTGCTCAGCATATATTACGGGCTGTAACCTGTCATACGCCAATTTTGAACAAGCTTGTTTAGAGAAGTGCGAGCTGTTTGAGAACCGTTGGATAGGCACTTACCTTGGCGGCGCGTCACTAAAAGAGTCCGATCTTAGCCGAGGCGTGTTCTCGGAAGATGTATGGGGGCAATTTAGTATGCAAGGGGCGAATTTATGCCATGCTGAATTAGAAGGGTTAGATCCTCGCAAAGTAGATACAACAGGAATCAAAATTGTCGCGTGGCAACAAGAACAACTGCTTGAAAGCATGGGTATTGTGGTGATGCCTGATTGATAGCTGTAATTTCCAACGGCAGGCTATTTGGAATATGTAAGATTTCGCGATAGAAGAAAAGCCCAAAGCTAATAGCTTTGGGCTTTCTGTATTTGGAGCCTGCATTTTATAATGAAGTTTAGAAAAGAGAATGCTTGGCGAATATAGGGCTTATTAATGCATACCTGAACGCATTTTGTCGCAGAGTGCAAAGAACACGAACAGGACAAAGCATACTAGCGCGACACACAGTGAGGCTATGATGGTTGTGGCGTCTTTTGAAATCAGTGGCACGACGATAGAAGCTAACGCTATCAACATAACAAGGATATGAACGATTCGTCCGGGAACAGGGTTTTTATGACAGAATGAAGCCCATAGGTAACGCATTTTTAACACCAGTATAAAATTAGTGGATTTATTCTATTTTCTTAATGAGTGTTTTGTAAATAAGTTTTCGTTATAGGTGACTGTAAATATGAACTAAGTCATCATTATATAAAATCAGTTAAATAACAGTGGTTTATCTATAGAAAAGAGAGTGCTTATCATTTTTATAAGAAAACATAGTATTCGGTATTTTGTTGGATATTAAGCTAAAATTCGCTCCGTTTTGATTTCTTGGCTTAAGGTCTCACTTATTGAGTGTTTTGTTAAGATACCGTTTGCGTATTGATTTCCGCCCTGTACATGTCAATTAGGCAGGTATCTATTTAGGGGCTGAATTCGTTTAATGTCATTTATCAAAGAGAGTGTTCGAATTGAGAGCGCGGTAATCTTGTCTTAGATTCAGTTTGGTATACTCAAGGTTCAATCTACGAAGATGATGGAGATGATATGTCGAAAACCGCGAAGATCATGAATGAAGATAAGCTGGTTAAGAAGGCTCTAGAAGTCGGTTTTAAAATGGCAAAGTTGCAAGGTTTCGATTTGCCGAACTCATCTCAACCAATCAAGGTTAAGGCTGTTTATCTATTTCTTGTTGAAGTAAATCAAATCACTCCGTTACCAGACAGTAAGTTGGATGGTGCAAATATTAAGAAGCGCCTAGCGTTATGGATACACAACGCTTTGCCTGATAATGATCCTCTGAAGTAAGCAGAGACTAACTCGTTTTTATGTGTGAAACCTAGCGGTCACTCGCTAGGTTTTTTTGTTTTATGATTGCTATTTCGAGTTTAAACCGAGTCAGTAAAGTAATAGCAAACCTTGGTAGCCACCGATCTGTACTTCATCGACATACTCTCCCACTCTGCCGTCAGCACTTACGGGCTTCATTGGTCGGTCTAATCGAATCGAGATTTTCTCTGCAGCATAAAAGTCAGCATTTTTCCCATAAAAATCGGTGCGATAGAGAACTCGTCCATGCTCAAACTCTCTGGCTATCACCATGTCTTCTGGGCCGCCTTCTACAACCTGCTTATCTGATTGATAAAGGAAATAGGTATGAGTCGGTAGCAGTGAAACCTTGCCATTAGGTAAGTCTTGATGAGTGACCTGGGATTGCGAAGTGTTGCCAACAATCGTGTAATCCTCAGATTGTGGAGTACGAGTTGAGAGCATCAATGAGGTAGGTTCAAACCCCGAAGGAATCACACCTGAAGGTTTTCCAAGAGGGATATCGAGCAATGCTGTGGGCTTATAAGCCATGTTTTTGGGTACGCCCGGTTTCCAGAAGTTATCTGTTGTGGTGTTGTTGCTCCCATACACGTAACTGTTGTTCCATTGATTGAAATAGCTGTGTTCAGGGTGGTAGTTGAGGTAATAGACAGCGAGAGTTGAGTACTGGTCTTGTTGCCAATTCTCTTGGTTGTTTCCAAAGAACTGCACTCGTCCATAGCGCGTAGTGGCTTGTTGAATAACCTTCGACCCTGAATAGCCGAGTGCTGAGTTATCCCAAAACTTCGATAGCCCGCCATAGCCGCTAAATCCCGTTGACGGAAATATATAGTGCTCCCTGAAATACAGGTTTCCTGCATCGATAAGGTGCGCTTGCCCATTTCGACCATAGAGGTTAGCCGTTCCAATGTTTAGCCCGATTAATGGTTTGTCATTAACGGCAGTCAATCGTTTGAGAAAGGCGGTGAACTCTTGCTTATAGCGTTCATCCGCTTCAGTTGAGCCTGCGATAGCATCAAGCTCAGCGATGTTTCCCCCAGAGTAAATATCAAATTGATTGCTACCTAAGAGCTTATTGGTGTCATCGTTGTAGGCGCCACGGAGTCCTAGTTTTGTCCAGTGTTGACCATAATAACTGCCCATTGCCATCAATAGCCCGGGATTAGCCAGATTGGTTAGCGACCATGACGAATTTTGGTCCCACATTCGACCAAAAGGAATAACACGGGACTGCCAACGAAATCGAGCTGTGGCAGACTTGTTGCTTCGGTTTTGGTATTCAGCAGGAGATAAATAGTTGTCGTTGTTGAGATCGGCCGACTGGTCGAAACCAAGAATTTTTCTCCAATGCGTTGTTTTATCGGGAGAGCGGTTATTTACTGCTGCTGATGACAAGTCTTTTGGAGCGACGTTCGGAAAGCTATCCCCGAGTTGAACACGGTTTAAACGAGGTCGAATATCATTTGCGCGGCCTTGCCAGCGCACTCTAACAACGTATAAACGCCCACCATCACGGACAAAAGATGAGCCAAAAAATTGGCCGCCACCATAACTTTGGCCACTGCCATCATGAGTGCTTGCTCTTACCCAATCTGCGGGTAATAGCCAGTTTACCGCTTGGTTCTGAGTCATGTTCTTGGTGCCATCTTCCGTTATTTCGATTTGAGACCAATCGGTCACATGATTCTCAGCATTCATCGAAGATGGATATTCAATCCGAAATTTTCCTCCTTGTGCAAAGCGTGAAAATTCAAATTCTAAATGGTCAAACTTTTCAGAGTGATAAATGTAGAGCGCACCCCCTTGTTGGAAATGTTCAAAGACATCGGTATCCCAAGGTGTGGGTTGGTAAAGGGCAAAACCTGCGTGCATTTCGTCTTCGGTATAACCAACGAGCATAGGCTTGCGGTTTAATAGAGTGTTCTCACCATGAGTCGGGTCAGGCTCTGCAAGGATGGTGTCTTCTGAAAAGTGTAGAAAAAAATCTTCGTAATCGATGTCGTATCGTTCAGCGATGTCTCTAATTTCGTTTTCGAACGGGCCTGAATTTAACTCTAACTTTTGGTTGTACATGTAGCCAACGGCCTGGACTTTGTTGTTGAGGCTCGGCTCCGCATTCGCTCCAAACATCAAATCACTATTGTTGAGCTCCCAATCAACCACATCGTGGGCTGATATTTCATTGCCTTGTAAGTCGATCCCTTGCTCATGTTGACCGGGTAGAACGATCGTGTAGTTGGCCCAAATGATATTGGGAAAGGTAAGGCTGGTAAGAAAAATGGCTGAGACTAATCGTGTTGTTTTCATTATGTTTCCTTGCCATTCACTCTTTAAGTGTTATCCCTGTTTGGTAAGTGTAGCCAATCGTAATATCTATGTTCTGTTTCCGGTTATGTCTAATGCTGAGCGGTGCTCACTTTGCTTATATCGGCGTGTTACTTGCATCTTTGGGTAGGGGAAGCACTCTGTTAGTAACAGTAACTTGACAGGTTAGAGCTTGCTAACAAGTATTAAGTTGATGATTTTAAATCCGTAATCCATAGGTTTTCCGAAATTGAATGATTGAGGGCGTAGGTGTGGATATTCATTTTGACGTTCAATATGACCGAACTTGATAAATAGCGAGGAAATACCTCTTATGATGTATTTATTATTTTTGTTGTTACTTGTGGCGATGCTATGCGCCTTTTTCGACAAGAAGACCGCGGCTTATGGTTTTTTTGCGGGCTCTGTGATTCTTGGGTTGTATTGGTTTAATCACCATGCGACCGACTCGTTACCTATCCTATTGTAAGGAGCTCACATGAATCGAAATCAGTTAACGCTCCTAAATACGCTTGGCCTACTCGGCATGACCGTAGTGCTGTTGATAGGCTTTATCCTTCAGTTTGTGCTTCATGAGTTGCCTTGCCCGCTGTGTTTGTTGCAACGTATCGGTTTTGTGATGGTTGCGTTTGGCTTCATGTTGAATGTGGTTTATGGGCCTCAACCTCGTCACTATGGCATTGTTTTGATCGGGGCCTTGTATGGTGTCGCCACCTCACTACGGCAGGTCTCATTGCACGTGATTCCAGGCACGCCTGGCTATGGGAGTCCTATCTTTGGAATGCACTATTACACTTGGGCTTTCGTGTTATTTACTGCGACCATATTAGCGGTTGCTGTCATTCTAATATTGACTAATAAAGAGCCATCGCAAGAAGCGTATAAGATGAGTAATTTGGGGCGTGTGGCGTGCTTATTAGCCATCGTCGTGGTTGCACTCAATGCTATCGCTACCTTTGTTGAGTGTGGTCCTTATCAGTGTCCAGATAACCCAGTGAGCTATTGGTTACTCAACTAACTCACATGGCAGTTATCAGCAAAAAGAGAAAGCCACAGCGTTTGCTGTGGCTTTGTTATTTTGGTGTCTTTTAGATATCAATTAGTTCGATTGATGCAAACCGTTCCAAACTATATCGCGGTAGCGTGCTTGGTTCGTGTCGCCTTCTGTACTAAAGACCATGATGGTTGCATCTCGGTTTAAACCTAGCTGATCACGTACTGCTTGGTCTGCACCTTCACGACAAAGTTGGTACAACAGACCTAACGTAATTGCACCTGACTCACCACTGACAATTTGGCTATCGCCGTGTAATGGGTTTCCTAAAACTCTCATACCATTCGCTGAAACACTGTCTTCAACCGATACAAAATGGTTGCTGCAATCGCGGAGTACTGGCCAAGTCACGGGATTTGGCTCACCGCAAGCAAGACCTGCCATAATCGAATTCAATTCACCCGATACATTGACCATTTCGCCTTTCACACCTGAGCGGAAGATACAGTCTGCTGCAGCTGGCTCAGCAATAATGGTTTCGAAAGTGCCCGCACCTAGCTTATCAACTAAGTAGCCCAATACACCGCCAGCCATTGCGCCAACACCTGCTTGTAAAAAGACGTGAGTGGGTGACCCAAACTCTGATGCCTGAACTTGTTCAACGGCTTCATCTGCCATTGTCATGTAGCCTTGTGAAATCCATGTTGGGATTTCTTCATAGCCGTCCCAAGCGGTGTCTTGAACAAGCATCCAACCATTGTCTTGCGCAGTTTGGTTCGCCATACGTACCGTGTCGTCATAGTTAACTTCTGTCACGATACACTCGGCACCTAGGCCTTGGATACGGTTTACACTCGCTTGAGATGAGCCTTTTGGCATATAAACTACGGCTTTTTGTCCCATTTCACGAGCTGCCCACGCTACGCCCGTACCGTGGTTACCCGCAGTCGCTGTAGTAAATACCAATGGTTTATCTAATTTTGAAGCCACCGTTTTAAGGTTGATCTCAGAGATATCAATACCTAGGTGTTTAGCTAATTGACGACCAAGTGCGTAAGAGCCACCCAGCACTTTAAAGGCATTTAAACCAAAGCGTTTTGATTCGTCTTTCACCAAGATGGCTTTGACGCCCAATTGTTTTGCCAAGTGAGGAAGAGAGACAAGTGGTGTAGGTTGGTAACCTTCGATCTGGCGGTGAAACTCACGCGCTTGTTGGGCTTGAGAAGCGGTGAATAGTTCGCAGACTTGACCAGTATAGAATGAATTTTTTGATAGTTTTAACATAGGACACACTTAGATACAGACAGATGAATTAAAGGTCATTAAGCGATGGTCAATGACCTTGTTTAGTCGTTCATAGCGACAGGTAGTATTGCGAAAAATGCTACGCGATTACTTGATGTAAGCGATCGCTTCCACTTCAACTAATGCGTCTTTTGGTAGACGAGCCGCTTCAACACAAGAGCGTGCTGGTGCATTCTCAGTCCCGAATACTTCTGTGTATACCTCGTTAAATGCGACGAAGTTTTCCATATCAGATAGGAAACATGTGGTCTTAATAACAGTGTCCAGTGAACCACCGCTTTGCTCTAGTACAGCTTTCAAATTTTCTAGTGACATACGAGCTTGCTCTTTAATGCCACCTTCAACAAACGCCATTGTTTTTGCATCAAGAGGCAGCTGACCAGAAGTGAAAATAAGGTCTTTGAATGCCATGCCTTGAGAGTATGGGCCGATTGCTGCAGGTGCTAGATCTGTATGGATTTTTGTTTTCATTTCATTTCTCTTTATAGGATTTTTAAGCTCTAAACTCGCGGATATATTTATAGATAGCGTGGCGAGTTATACCAAGACGTTCAGATACGAATGCTGTCGCCTCTTTCAATTCGAAAATACCATTCTCAAGCAATAGCTTGGTAATGGCTTTGTTTCGACCTTTCAAGTTGACTGACTCATCGTTGTCGACTTCAAAAATAGCGTGCTCAAGTGCTTGCTCAATCACTTCTGTTGTTGAAGCTCCAAAGTTCTCATGCACACCCACAGGGGCATGAGCAATGTCCGGCATTAAAGTTTTTATGATCTCAGGAAACGGGTGAGACAAATTCATGTTGATACAGAATAGTCCAATCGGTTTGCCATTTTCTCCAGCTAGCACACAGGTCGTAGATTTAAGCAGTGACCCATCTTTGCTGGTGGTGAAGTAACTCTTTGGCGTGACCTCACCAGTGCTCTCAAACACACTCAGCATTTTCAGCCCTAGATCGGTGATAGGTGACCCTACTTCTCGACCTGTGTGATGACCGTTCACGATCTTCACCACTGATTTTTCAAAGCTCTCGAATGAGTGAATCACTACCTCACAATGCGGACCAATAAAGTCGGCAATAGTTTCGGCTAAGCGAAAGTTCAGTGCGAGATGCTCTCTGTCATTGTCGGTGAATTCTACGTTAAACGATTTATATGCTGATGCGTTCATTTTAGACCACTGTTGTTAACTTTAATTGCCTTTCATTATCTTTGGTTACTCGATGGATTTCAAGTTGCCAATTAACTTTATGTAACTATAAAACTATACACTCGCTCCTTGCACAAGCCTAAAGTTACAAATAAGTACCTAAAATTGATCAAAATCAACAAAAATTCTGGTTTTAGATGCGTTTGGGTCACTATAGTTAACTGTGAGATTGTGGTCACATTATTTAACTAAAATGTCAGTAAGATGCTCATCGTAACGTAAACAAAATTGAACTATAGGGTCGGTTCGTAATTGCTGACCCACAATAATAATTAGAGGCCCCAATGACTAACTACCTAAACCGAGGCTTTGAACAAGCTGAGTTTGAAAACAGAACATCACGCGCTCAAAAAGTTATGCATGAGATGAAGCTAGACGCGATGATTTTTACTACGGAACCAAACGTTCGCTATTTTACTGGTTTTCACACTCAGTTTTGGCACAGCCCAACTAGACCATGGTTCGTTGTTATCCCAGCAGAAGGTAAACCTATTGCTATTGTTCCTGAGATTGGTGCTAGCGGTATGGCAGGAACATGGGTTGAGAACATCATTACTTGGCCTTCACCAAGGCCAGAAGATGACGGCATTAGCTTGGTTGCAAGCACGTTGAACTCTTTACCTTGTCGTCACGGCAGAGTTGGCGCGACATTAGGGATTGAGTCTCACTTGCGTATGCCAGTAAATAACTACCTCAAATTAACCACCATGGTTAAGAAAGATTTTGTTGATGTGTCATTAGCGATGCATGAGCTTCGTCAGATTAAATCACAAGCTGAAATAGAAAAAACTCGCGAAATCTGTCGTATTACCAATGTGGGCTTTAGCAAAATTCCTGGGTATGCAAAAGCCGGCATGACCGAGCGTGAAATCTGTAAACAGTTCCGTATCGATATGTTGTTAGAAGGTGCAGATGAATGTCCTTACATCATCGCAGGCTCAGGACCTGATGGTTATGACAGCATCATCATGGGTCCTACCGATCGCGTTATTGAACCGGGAGATGTGTTGATCATCGATACGGGTGCTGTACGCGATGGTTACTTCTCTGATTTCGACCGTAACTGGGCATTTGGTCATGCGAGTGAGCAAACCAAAGCGGCATACCGCGCTACTTACGAAGCGACCACGAAAGGCTTCGAGGCAGCGAAACCGGGCGCAACCACGACTGACATCTACAACGCGATGTGGGGAGTACTAGAAGCTAATGGTGCATTGGGTAACGACGTTGGTCGTCTAGGTCATGGATTAGGTATGGAACTGACAGAGCGTCCGTCTAACACCGCTACCGACAACACAGTACTTAAGCCTGGCATGGTGATGACGCTAGAACCGGGCATGGTTTACGCACCGGGTAAGTCGATGGTTCACGAAGAGAACATCGTGATTACTGAAGACGGCGCTGAATGGTTGAGCGAACGAGCTGAACCAGAACTGATCATTATTTAGCTAAAAATTTAGCACCGTACAAATTTAACACCCTACAAAAGCTGACTCTGGATTCTGGAGTCAGCACATAAAAACTATAAAAATACGAGTTTCTCATGCAAACAATAGAACAGTTTCGACAATTTGAAATCCCATTACAGCACGTTCAGGCTCCAAGGATTGGTCGAGTTCATATCGGTTTAGTGCAACTAAGTACTGACCACTCTTTAGAGATGGACTGGGCAAAATTACTGGGCACACAAGCAGGAGTGTTTAGCTCCCGTGTTTATTACAGCAGCGAAATGACTCCAGAAGCGCTCGACCAAATTGCGGTTGGTATCAGCGAAGCATCCGATCTAATAGCGACGGGTTTACCCATGGATGTCATGGCGTTTGGTTGCACTTCAGCTTCTATCATTATCGGTGAAGAAAAAGTCGCTAACCTTCTTACACAAAATCGCGGTGATATTCCCGCAACCAACCCATGGACAGCTGCTCAAGCCGCATTTAAGCACTTGGGTGCAAAGAAAGTTGCCGTGTTTTCCCCCTACCCAACAGAAGTGAATTTCCCTCTTTATCAACAACTGACTGCCGCTGGCTTTGAAGTCCCTGTTTTAGGTTCACTTGGCATTGAGAAAGACACTGACATCACGACGGTTTCAAAGGAATCGATGATGGAAGCGTTGAGCAAAATGTTGCCGGGCTCTGGTGCCGATGTGGTGTTTATGTCTTGCACCAACCTTCGTGTTCTTGACCACATTCAAGAGATTGAAGATCGATTTGGTATCCCAGTCGTGTGCAGCAACTCTGCGATGTTCTGGCACTGCATGCACTTAGTCGGCAACAAAGCTCAATGTCCAGGTTACGGACAATTGCTAAATCAATAGCAACCAATGAATAAAGGAATTTTAAGATGAGTAATACAACTAAAGGTTGGTTAGCTGCCATTTTCATTGGCATGCTTTGGGGTATTCCGTGGATCGTAGGGACACCTATTTTAGAAGTAATGGACGCACAAGTCTTGGTATGGGTTCGCTATACCGTCGCTTTCATTACTCTGTTTGTGATTATCCAAGTCAGCAATGCGATGGGTAAACCACAGAAAAAAGTCGATTTTAAACTTAATTGGGCAAACCGACACGACATCTTCTGGGCGGCATGTTGCGGCATTATTGGTCAAGGTGCTTTCAGTTTTCTATCGTTCCTATCTCTTGATTACATTACCGCTTCAGAAAACGGCGTGATCCAAGGCCTTATCCCAATCATCATTTTGTGTGTCGGTTTCCTTCGCCACGGCGAGCGTTTTACACCACTACAAATCTTGGCAGCTGTTGGCGCCTTCGTTGGTGTCGCTATTTTGGTCATGGACCCTTCTGTTGAAGGCAGCGGATTTAACATTGGTCACTTGATCTGTCTGGGTAGTGCCGCGAGCTTCTCTACGATGGCTTACGCTCGTGCCAAGCTTGCTGAGAAATATGGTTCAGTAGCGACGATGTATCACCAGTTTGTTTTTGCGGCAATTGGCTTCGGTCTTTACCTACTGGTTGTCGGCGCCGATTTCTCTTCAGCTCTCGGTATTTTCAGTTCTCCACTTCGTATGGCTTGTATTGCAATTCTGGGTGTGGGTATTTCAGGTATCAGTTACCTAATCTACATCTATGCAATGGAACGAGTCGGCGTAGACGGAACGGGTATGGCACTTAACTTGATGCCTCTGTCTTCTTTTGTCCTGGCTGTGTTTGCTCTCGGTGAAGCGGTAACGCCAATGCGACTACTAGCGATTGCAGTTGTTATTGGCTCAATGATGTTGTTCATGAAGTTTGGTAAGGCGAAGAAAAAAGCGCCTCGGCTGAAAACGGCGACAGACGTTAACTAGCGAAAAACCACTAAATAAAATTATGAGTAACAAGGCGGTGTGCGCACCGCCGTTACCCAAAAAATTATGGAAGATAGACAGATGAACACAACAAACAGAGACACATTTTTAGGATGGACTGCTGCCATTGCTGTTGCCTGTATCTGGGGCGTAACTGGGGTGGTATCTAAGCCGCTCTCTATGGCTGTTGACCCGATGACATTGGTATTTTTCCGCTACGTTACTGCGGTAATTGGCCTTTCCATCATTTTCTTTTTTACATCACGTAGTAAAAGCTTGAGCGCTGACTTGGGTTCTTCATTAAAGATCGATACCAAAGATATTGGTCGCATTGCGCTTTGTGGCATCGTTGGACAAGGGGTGTTTTCATTGTTCAACTTCCTTTCTCTTTCTCACATTGGTGCGACTGAAAACGGTGTAATTCAAGGCATGCAGCCGTTCGCGACGGTTTTCTTTGGCATGATGTTTATGAACTTCCGTATGAACAAGATTCAGTGGGGTGCTTTCATTGCTTCTGCGGTTTGTATTTACGCAATGAGTGTTGGTCCGACAAACTCCATTGAAGGTGGTACGCCACTACTAGGTTACGTTTACGTGACGTGTTCAATGTTGGCGTTAGCGTGGACAGCCCACTTACGAGCTAGTTTAGCGGACAAATACGGTTCAGTTGTTTCGATGCTTTACCAATACATCTCAGTTGCAGTAATGGGCATCATCGTTGTATTGACCATGGGCTTAGACCTATCTCAGATTTACATTATCTTCTCTAGCCCGCTGTTAATTGCTTTGCTTATTTTCTTAGGTACGGGTATCTCTGGCGGTAGCTACTTGATTCAATTGTATTCTTTCAAGCGTATCGGTGTCGAAAAGGCAACGATGGCATTAAACCTCATGCCTTTGGTTGGCTACTTAGTGGCGGTTCTAACACTTGGCGAACAGATGGCAATGGGCAAAACCATCGTTGTTTCATTAATTGTGGTCGCACTTTACGTGTTCACGAAGTTTGAGACAAAGCAGGAAGAACAATCTTCAGAAAATTTAGCTTGCGATAAAAAAGCAACACCAGAAGCGAGCTAAGTGATGAAATCAGTGACTAAAGGTTGGATGGCAGCGATTGGCGTAGGGTTGTTATGGGGTTCAGAGGGCGCATTAGCTACCTTGCCATTACAAACCATTGATGCGCGATTGTTGGTGTGGCTACGCTACATGATGGCATTCTTTGTTTTATCTTTAGTCCTGATTTTCTCAGCAATGATCCACAAGAAAACTCAAAGCAAACCGAAGTTGGCGTTTAGTTGGGCTAATCGGAGCGATCTATTCAAGTTGTTGGTATGCGGTGTCGTTGGCCAAGGTTTGTTTAGCTTTCTTTCGTTTCTCTCGTTGGACTATATTTCACTGTCAGAAAATGGCGTTATTCAGGGACTTGTTCCCATTGCTATCTTGGCGATAGGTCAGCTTTTTTACGGTGCTCGATTTACTCGCATGCAAATCGTCTCTAGCGGAATTGCTTTAGTTGGCGTCAGCATGTTAGTGCTAGCTCCTCCGTTTACGTCTCAAGATAGAGGAGTAAACATCGGACACCTGATTTGTCTATTGAGTGTGCTGAGCTTTGCGTCGGTGACTCATTTGCGCGCTCAGCTTGCAGAAAAATACGGTGCAACTTGCACCATGCATTATCAATTTGGTTTTGCGGCGGTTGGATTTTTCATTTACTTACTGGTTTCAGGCCTTGATGTACCAAGCCTGTTACTGGTGATTCGCCCTTCTTGGTCGTTACTCTGCATTATCGTGCTAGGTGGCTTTGTATCAGGGCTGGGCTACATCGCATACATATACGGCATAGAGCGTGTTGGTGTTGAAGGCAGCAGTATGGCTTTAAACCTCATCCCTATGTCTGCATTTTTCATCGCTGTTTTGGTGTTTGGAGAACCCATCACACCTTTTAGGGCGCTGGCTGTTGGCTTGATTATTGTGGCAATGATGCTGTTTGCTGCATCCAACAAGTCCCGCGAGATGACATCTAAAACAGTTTTAACAAATTAATTTTAAGTATTTATTGGAGTTTCCATGACTAACATTGCCAACGTTACAGAATGGCGCCGCCATTTACATCAGTACCCAGAGTTCGGCACTGAAGAGTTCAAAACATCTGAATTCGTAGCGAACAAGCTCGAAGAGTTCGGCATTGAAGTTCACCGCGGTATTGGCGGAACAGGTGTGCTTGGAATTCTGAAAAATGGCACAAGCGATCGCTCGATTGGTCTACGTGCGGATATGGATGCGCTGCGCATTCATGAACAGAACACTTTTTGTCACGCTTCAAAACATGAAGGAGCGATGCACGCTTGTGGACATGATGGCCATACCGCGATGCTACTGGGTGCGGCGCAAGAGTTAGCAACCAGTAAGCAATTTGATGGCACTGTATACTTCATTTTCCAACCAGATGAAGAGCGAGGCACAGGAGCGAAAGCGATGATCGCTGATGGCCTGTTCACTCGTTGGAATATGGATGCGATTTACGCTATGCATAACTTACCGGGTATCCCAGAAGGTAAATTTGTGACTCGTCCAAGCTCGCTTATGGCAAGTGAAAGCAGTTTTGAGATTGTGATCAAAGCGACGGGCGGTCACGCGGCGATGCCACACATGGGAACCGACCCGATTGTTGTTGGATCTCAGGTGGTCACAGCACTGCAAACCATCGTTTCGCGTAATTTGAGCGCCATTGATGAGACGGCGGTTATCTCGGTGACTAATTTTGTTACCAATGGCACCGTGAATGTGATTCCTTCGCAAGTGACTATTTCTGGTGACACTCGCAGCTTTACCGATCAAGCATTGCATAAAATTGAGAAAGCGATTGAGCGTGTTGTCGCTGGCCAGTGCATGTCGGCAGGTGTTGATTATCAATACCACTTCAACAACAGCTTCTTATCAACGATTAACACGCCTGAAGAGACGGCTCATGCAGTGAAAGCAGCACAAGCCGTTGTTGGTGAAGATAATGTAAATGGAGCATGTGAACGCTTCACCATCAGTGAGGATTTCTCGTTCATGTTACGCGAAGTAAAAGGGTGTTATGTGCTAGTTGGGAATGGTGTTGGTGAATGTGGAGGCACTGCGCTTCATAATCCACACTACGATTTCAACGATAACATTTTGGAGCATGGTGTTGGGTTCTGGAAGACTTTGGTAGAACAACAATTGTCACAGTAAGTTGATGAAAAAAAGAGCGAGAGGCAAGCTTCTCGCTCTTTTTGTATGCGTTGTATTCTCAAATCCCGCTAACGCTTTGGGCTAGCGACTGATCTGCTTAATGATTTACTTGCTCAACAATCTCTCGCGTTAGGCGGGCAATCTCATCCCACTCTCCGTTTTCAACGAGCTTTTTGTCCACCATCCACGTACCACCGCAGGCTAATACTTGAGGCACGGCTAAGTAGCTATCGATGTTTGATGGCGTGATACCGCCTGTAGGCATGAGTCTAATGTTGCCATAGGGTCCGACTAACGACTTCACCATACTGATACCGCCAGAAGCTTCTGCTGGGAAGAACTTCAAGGTTGTTAAGCCCATCTCTAATGCCGCTTCAACTGTGCTTGGATTGTTCACACCCGGAATTATATCGATGCCGATCTCTTGGCATGCTTTAACTGTGTTTGGATTGAACCCCGGTGAAACCACAAACGTTGCGCCCGCTTCTTTTGCTGCAAGTGCTTGCTCACGGTTCAAGATGGTGCTCGCGCCGATCAGCATTTGTGGCTGTGCTTGGCGAAGCAGTCGGATAGCTTCAACAGCGGCGTCTGAACGGAACGTAATCTCAGCAGCTGGAAGCCCATTCTCAGCCAATACTTTTCCTAGAGGAATAATATCCTCTGCGTTATCAATGGCGATAACAGGGATAACTTTAAGTGCTTTTAGCTGTTCGTTAATTGTAGACATGGGTTTACTTCTTAATATCAGTTTGAAAGAGTGTCGGTGATGGATTTTGGGATGATTGCGCCATGATGTTGAATCACCAATCTGGCTAATGCATTACCTTGGTGGCAGGCTTCTTCAATAGAACCTCCAGCGAGATAGCAAGACAAGAAACCACCGTTAAAAGAGTCGCCAGCTGAGGTGCTATCAACCACAGTCTCAACAGGTGTCGTTGTGATTTTTACTGGCACATCTTCGAGGTTTTCACTGATCAAGCAGCCTTCAGCACCAAGCTTTACAACAACGGTTTTGACACCGAGTGCATGCAGTCTTTTTATGGTGTCTTGCGGCGTTTGATCGCTCCACAACAGTTGTTCATCATCGAACGTGACTAGGGCTATATCGGTCGTTTTATAGCCCAATAGATAGCACTCTTTAGTTGCGGCCTCTGAGCTCCACAACTTTGGTCGATAGTTACTATCAAAGGCGACGGTAACGCCACGTTTACGCAGGCCTTCGATGACAGTGAGCAACTTTAGCTGATCGTTGTGTGGCAGTATCGCGAGGGAAATGCCACTCAGAAACACCATATCAACATCACGAAGTTGGTTGGCTATCTTATCGAAATCGGGGTGCTGTACCATGTAGCGAGCCGCCGAATCGTTGCGCCAGTATAGGAAGGTGCGCTCACCAACATCGTCGAGTTGAATGAGATAGAGCCCGGGTGAACGCTGCTCGTCAATAAGCACGAATTCGGTTGATAGTCCTTCATCTTGCCATCGGTTAAGCATCTCTTGGCTGATAGCGTCAGAGCCAAGCGCCGAGACATAGCTTGTTCGTATCGCTGGATTCGCAGTGTTATTGCAGTTCATGGGGTTGCTAACCGCAGCGCTGCGGTTCAAGTAGATTGCCGCGTTTAATGTGTCTCCACCATAGCTTTGATGCATGTCGCCAAATGGAGCCCCATTCAGTTCAATCATGCACTCACCGATGATTGCGATGTGGGTCATAATATAGCCTTAGAAAGGAAAGGTTGGGTTTGTTCGTATTGAGGAAAGCATGACCATAATGAGATATGGTCATGCTTTTTCGATTCTAATCTTACGGGAGTGAGACTAGCCGATTACTTGTTGTCTAGTTTTACGAACAATAGCGTTAGAACATAAGACAGTGCGAACACACCAACAACACCCATTAGTGCCTGAATGAAGTTTTGCGTACCGCCTGCAAGGTAAGCTGGCAAGCTGAATACAGAAGAAAGAATGTAGCTTGTTAAGTGCGTATCGATTGTTACCGAGATAGCACCGAACACACCTGCAGCCAAACTCGCGGTCATCATCGCTTTGGTGTATTTCGTGAGGACACCAAATAGAGCCGGCTCCGTGATGCCTAAGATAGCGGTAACACTTGAGCCCATCGTAATTGAAGATTGCTCTTTAGAAACCGTTTTACGTTGCTTGTGCCAGATAGCCATGGTTGCCCCCGCAATTGCCATGTTACCTAAACACATGATAGGCATCAGTAGATCCTTACCATACAGTGCAAAGTTGTTCAGGCTGATCGGCGTCATGCTGTGGTGGATACCAAATACGATGGTAATCGGGCGAGTTAGACCAAACACAAAGCCGGTTAACGTCGGAGAGATTTCCAGTAGTGAGCTCATCACCCAACCTGCGCCATTACTTAGCCAGATACCAGCAGGGCCAACAAATGATAGCGTGATGGTCGAAGTTACCGTAAAGGCAAGCAGTGGTGTAAATACAGGCTTCGCAGAAGAAGGAACTAGGCGGTCAACTAACGGAGTCACTTTAGACAATAACCAGATTGCTAGAATCGCGGGAACAATCGCGCCGCCGTAGTTGAGCAGCTCAATAGGAACCACGCCAAGAACGGTCAGCTCCGGAGCAGCGCCTGCGTCTTTTAGCATTGTTGCTTTATCAACAAGCAGAGGCGCTAGCATTGCTGAAGAGACAGCAAGCGCAATGTATTCGTTTACTTTGAATACCTTAGCAGCAGAGAAAGAAACCAGCATAGGTAAGAAGAAGAACACAGCAACAGAGATCGAGCGGAAGAAATAAACTGTGTCTGAGGTTTCAGAGATAACATTGGTTGCAATAAGACCAGACAACAGGCCCATCAACATACCCGCGCCAGCGATTGCGGGTACAACCGGACCAAAGATGCCTGCGACAATACGCATCACGCCTTGGAACAGCTTGCCTTTCTCTAGTTCATCAGCCGGATTAGCGTCAGCTTGTTGAGTGTTTGATAGCGCGTTGAACCACTTCTCGACCTCAACACCGATGATGACTTGAGTTTGGCCTTGTTGAAGTACCACACCTTTCACATCTGCGATCTGCTTGATTGCTTCTTCGTCTACCAGCGACTCGTCTGCTAATTTGAATCTCAGCCTTGTCATACAGTGCGTGATACTCACGATATTGTCTTCACCACCAAGTGCAGTGATTAATAACTGTATATTTTCTTTGAAATTTTTCTTCTTCGATGATGACTTCGAGTTATTAATAACGGCATCACTTTTTTCTACCATTTGCATACTACACCTGTTATTGGAATATATTTAACTCGAGCAATCATAACGACAACCAATTTAAATCCAACGGAGTAAAAAGAGATCTCAATCACACTTAAAATCCGAAAAATTATTTTTTCACCGTTTTTGGCCAATTGGTATGTTTTGGTTATCAAAAAAAATCACTTAACGTACCAATTATTTTTACGCAAAATTAGCGCTTGAAATGTGGTTTTTAAAGCGGTTAGATAATAGGAGTTGACTTAAGTTTAGGTTATTTAATTGTGAAAGAAACTATTATATCTGATATCCATTGTATTATTACTAAACCAGACAGACACAACCTCATTACCGTGGTAGTTGAAACGAATGAAGGCGTGACAGGGTTTGGTTGTGCGACATTCCAACAAAGACCGCTTGCTGTAAAAACAATGGTCGATGAATATTTAAAACCTATTCTTATTGGTAAAAACGCCAATAATATTGAAGACTTATGGCAAATGATGATGGTCAACGCTTATTGGCGAAATGGCCCTGTTATCAATAATGCAATTTCCGGTGTTGATATGGCACTGTGGGATATTAAAGCCAAATTGGCGGGTATGCCGTTACACCAGTTATTTGGTGGTAAGTCTCGTGATGCTATTCCTGTATACACACACGCGACGAGCGACACGATGGAAGGGATTTATGAGCTGGTGGAATCTTTCCTAGACAAAGGCTACAAGCACATTCGTTGTCAGCTTGGTTTCTATGGCGGCGTTCCAACGGATTTGCATACCACTCAAAACCCGACTGAAGGTTCGTACTACGACCAAGATCAGTACATGGACAATACTCTAACGATGTTTAAGTCGCTGAGAGAGAAATATGGTAACCAATTCCATATTCTTCATGATGTTCATGAGCGCCTATTCCCGAACCAAGCGATACAATTTGCGAAGGAAGTCGAGCAATATAAGCCGTATTTCATTGAAGATATTCTGCCGCCAAATCAAACGGAATGGTTGGATAATATTCGCAGCCAGAGCTCAGTTTCATTAGGTTTAGGGGAGTTATTTAATAACCCTGAAGAGTGGAAATCATTGATTGCTAACCGCCGCATTGATTTCATTCGTTGCCATGTTTCACAGATTGGTGGTATTACGCCTGCTCTGAAACTTGGTCACTTATGTCAGAATTTCGGTGTTCGTATTGCATGGCACTGCCCGCCAGATATGACGCCAATTGGTGCAGCGGTCAACACGCATTTGAACGTGCATTTACACAATGCCGCCATTCAAGAGCATGTCGAGTACAACGAGAATACGCACAAGGTATTCCCGAACGCTGCAGAGCCAATTAATGGCTACTTATACGCTTCTGAAATCGCAGGTATTGGTGTTGAAATCGACCAAGAGGTTGCCGCTGAGTTCCCTGTAATGTATCGCCCCCACGAGTGGACTCAAAGTCGCCTTCCTGATGGCGCGATTCATACCCCTTAACTCGTATTTTTAATATCAAATGGTCGCTATAAGCGGCCATTTTCTTATTTAATATACTTACCAGATATTACGTATTATCTGGTAAGTATATTTCTAGTATCATTAAATT
>NZ_JBFRPJ010000114.1:0-15778 GCF_041471945.1 Vibrio sp. 10N.261.51.A4 | reverse complement strand
CAATTGTGCAAGGACTTCTTGCACAAATTATTTTACTGCTATCTAAATTGATTGAGGCAAAACTGAAGGTTAGCTAGTTTAAAAGGGGAAGTGATCTTCTTCATACCCTTCAACCCAAATTACTAGCTTTTCAAGCCCATCAGCGTGGGCAGTCTCAGGTGTAATACCCTTAAGCAGTTCTTTTTCTGATAGCTTTTTCTTGCTCATAAGCCGTTTCTCGATTCGAAAATGACATTAGATTAGTTTATAGCATAATGGACTACTAGCCGTAATGTAGAACCTTATTCAAATAAATCTCATGTTAATTTCATGCGCTCTAAACACGTCTTGGGGCAGAAGTGCGTTGCAGTTATTAAATGGGGAAGTGCTTTTCCTCATACTCTTCAACCATTGCCGCTAGCCTTTCTAGCTCTTCACCTTCAGGAGTGCTAGGTTCGGCCACATCAAACAGTGATTCAATTCGCTTCAACGCGGCCTTGTAATCACTTTCAGAGATTTCAAGGCCTAACTCATCCAATGTTACCTCGGCTAGATCATCACTATGCGCAGTATGGGGTGTCATCCCCTCCAGCAGTTCTTTTTCAGACAACCGTTTTTTGCTCATAGTACGCCTTTCCATTCAAAATGAGATTAGATTATTTATAGCATACTGAGTTATTCGTTATAGCGTAAGGGGGTTGTCCTGAAATGAAATGGGGCACAAACGAGTCAGACAAGCTTGAAGCTACAGTTATCACGTAAAATAGAAAATTGAGAATAATGTTTGCTGTCGGAAAGCCGCTTAGTAAAGCTTCCAACCCTGTTGGTTACCTGTCAATTTCACCGTGAAATCCGACAACAAAAAGCAACCTAAGTGCATGTTTTGTAACAATTAATTGCAGGTGAAAAAGTTGTCGTTTTTTTTAGAAAACGCATTCCGAACTGAAGGCGGTCAATACCAGCTACTATTGACCGCTGGTCGCGCGTAATAGAGCTACTTTTTGTAGTTATGGTCGTGTCTGTGTTTTAGACAAGCTAAGCTAGAACCCTTTAGATTTACCACGTAAATGTATGGTTTATAAATACTTTAAGGGGAAGAGAAGTTCATTCCGCAGGTTGCGATTCGCACACTGCGAAATGAGCGTCTAACTAGAAAAGGGGCAGATATGAGTTGTTGCAGAATCTGCAATCACTGAGCTTTCTCGTTGCTCGGGCAATTATTGCAACAGTTCAACTACCGAGGAATCCTCGATAGTTGCTTGATAAGCAATGTGCATATTTTGCACATTAGTTAGTTCTATTGCCGAAGCGAAGAGATCAGAACCGGGTTGGAGCAGAGGTGATTTACGAAACAACCTGTTTCGCAATTGTGCAAGACCCTCTTGCATAATTGGTTACTAGAGTTTGTCCAACAACCTGTTGGACAATTGGGAAACAGCTTGTTTCACAAATAAATCTCATGGTGGTTTCTTGCGCTCTAAACACATCTTGGGGCATTTTCGTGTTAAGTATCCGACGGTTGAAGCTCTCAAAAAGAATTTCAACCAAAAGGGCGAACCAACATTGCTCTGTAGTTGCCAACAATTTTGAAGTAATCGTCAGCAGAAGTGTGTACTAGATGTGTAAAGTCAGGCTTTTCAAGTGCGGTATTCTCGTTCCATTTCCCAAATGAAATATCATCTATAAGCTTACTATTACGATTATCAGTAATAGGTAGTGCATCAGCCTTAACATTACCCGTCAGAACAGTGGAGCCTGATAGTGTGATCTTTGTTTCCGGTATCTCTTCTTTCAATCGCTGCGCATACTCAACCAAAAGTGGGTGTGCCAGTGTGTACAACCATGCTTTTGCCTTATGTGTATCTGTATTCCGAATGATACGGCCAAGTATCTGACGAAAGTAAAGTTCTGTTTTTACATTGCTGAGATGGCAACAGACTCGCAAGCGGGGGATATCTGTTCCCTCACTGATCATGCCAACACTGACGATCCAGTTCTGCTTTGAAGTTCGAAAAGTGTTGATGACTTGTTGAGCATCGGGATCATGGTGTGTAACGAGCACCGGTGTTTGGCCATATGTTGAAGTCAGTATGTCACAAATCCGTCGTGCGTGTTTGACCGACTCAGCTACAATCAGACCAGCAGCATTTGCGTACTTGCGCTGCAGCTGCGAAAGCTTTGCTGAGGCTGCCTGAAAAATATGGTGAATAACATCAGCGTTATTTAGCAGATATGAATATGCTGATTCAGGTGAATCAAGATAATTCTTAATGCCTTTATAGGTTTGGGGGGTACTTTGCCTACAAACCAGCTGATCATTATCAAACAGGGTAAGATTAGGCAGTCTGCAAACGCCATCATTAATCGCCTCTTGTATGCCGTAAACATAGTCACAGATGATTTTGTCGTTGCGCGAATAAGTTGCCAGACAAACTGGTATGGCATCTGTACGCCAAGGCGTGCCGGTCAAAGCTAATGTATATGTCGCCAACTTTTGTACGTTTCTTAGTATTACTTGGCCCCACGCATTTGCACGTTCGTACGTGTCCCCGGCGCAGTGATGGACTTCGTCCAGTACCACGAAAACTCGATAGTCGTTAAACAATTGCCAAAATTGTTCATCTAGGCTATTCATAGACTGATAAGTTAACGAATGGCCTTGAGCGCCCATTCGTCCATCAAAACGGCAGTTAAGAACTTTCTCAAACGTCGATGTCAAACCTAAAGCTATTGCCTTTGAAGGTGAGAAGCACACGACAAAATCGATCATTTGCATCTCCAGCAATTTATGGGCAAGTGAAGCTGACATTACTGATTTTCCAGCCCCAGGTGTAGCAAGACAAAGAAAGTGTTTTTGGCCAGACTGATAGCTTGCTAGGGCGTGGTTTATACATTTTGCCTGCCAAGCTCTGAGATTAATCATGAATTTCCAATGCCATTTTAAATGCTCGGATTTCTCCAACTAGTTTGGCGCTTTGTTGTTCAGCTAGTTTTTTTGCTTTTGCTAATTGATCTGCGAGAAACGGATATTGCTTTGCTAGTGTCACGTAAGTCTTTGACTCTTCGATACAAGCGATAAAATCTTTTTCTGCTCGTTCTAATTCTGCTTTGAGGGCATTTACAGGCGGCTGTTGAGCTATTTTTTTGTTGGCTTTTGTAGGCGGTGCAGACAGCCCTTTATGGAGATTCCATTTCATTGAAACGAAACGCTCCGTTTTACTGTAGATAGGCTTATCATCACTTTTCGCATGTTTTTTTTCGATGCAGCCAAGCTTTTGAAGCCGAGCGAGATGCCTATAAACATATAGGCGCGCTTTATCTGGTTTTATGTCATTGGTTAACTCCAGGAACCGATCCCTCAGCTCCAAAACTGTAAAATTGTTCATATTTTCCGTTACCAGCAACTCATGAAGTGAGCTGTTTAGAGGTACTACTTTGGAACCGAGTTTAGCCATACTTCTCTCTCGTTAACGCGTATAAAAAATGCGGATTATAATCCGTGGTTTTATTCTCCGCAACTAAGGATAGTCTTAGTTTTTATCTGGTATAAAAATGAAAGACTTAGCGGTAATCGTTGGTAGAAACTTGCGCAACAAGCGCAAAGGTAAGGCCATTTCTCAAGACAAGCTGGCTCTTATTTCAGACATAGATCGAAGCTATATTGGTCGTATCGAGCGGGGAGAGGTAAACATTACACTCGATAAGCTGTACAAAATTGCGGAGGTGCTCGGATGTGATGCGAAAGAGCTGTTACCTTGAATTAGTACAAGTTATTTCAAGTATCAAGAAGCGTCCAATCAGGTGGCTAAATCCACTGAATCACACACTACCTGTAGTGGCACACTTAACTTCACTTATGAAAGTAACAACAATCTAAATTTATTTTTCTATGAGTTTTTTCAGCCGTTTAACTTCTTGCTGTAGCCTATTTGCTAGTGTCCGCTGCTCTTCTGCGCGCTCTATTGCCAGTTGAGTTTCCAGTGATAGCTCTTCTTTTTGTGCTTGAAGCTCTTGGATTAGTTCAGACTGTTCATACACCTTGGTTTTGTAACCATGACGTGTACGTGACTCAAGGTACTCTTTTATTAGTGTTTTTTTGTTTCTATGGGTCATATTCTGCGATACTTGCAGTGCGACAGCATTTTCTTCTCGACTGAACCCCAATTCGTCGTTAATTGATGCCTGAACATCCATTTGCTCATTGGCATATCTGTGCCGCAAGGCATAGAAGCTTTTGCCTTTTGGCCACCCAAGCGCTTTAGTTATTCGACTGAAGATCTTAGTTATTTCTTCTGCTTTGAGTGGTTTTCCATTTTTTGAGTTTAGGAAAAGGTGACCGTTGTGGTGCTCGAAGCCTGTTTTATCGAGAAACTCCTGTAGATCGTTTTCTATAAACGAAACCACACCATTGATTAAAGGTAAAGGAAACTTTACTGGCATGGTGTTACCGCCCTTTTGTTTGAGCGGCGTAACGTCAAGCACTGACTTATTCGTATTGAGCAACTCTCGATCAACTATGTCTCTTCTGAACTGTAATCTAGTATAACCACTAAGTGCTATTTCTCTGGAGCCGGTTTGGTCACCGATGCGCACCATAAGTAACAAGCTAGCACGTGTATAGCCGTTAAAATTAGTTCTTATGTAATCCTTGAGCTGTTCTAATTCCCAGTCTTCAGCCGCTTGTTTGGTTCTATTGTCATTTTCACCACAATTAGTAAAGATCCTTGGATAGAGTTGCTTCTGATTGGGACCATCCTTTTTTGATTTAGCTTTATCGCGAAGTGGTAGAGCTGATGTGATCTGATATTGTGCTCCTTGATCTGGTTGAACCCCGATCAACATGGGGTGCAACCCCTGCCGCTGTGCCCAGAAGTAGAATTCGTATATCGGCATCAGATAATCATGATTGATGTTCCGCTTGGTAGCGTTTATGTCACCACGCCATCGTGGTTCATTTACTGATCGCTTTAATTGCCATTGAGCGTACTTGATGAGTTCCCTGTCGTTCATATCAGCCCAACTATTATCGGCTAGGTAGTTAAAGAGACTTCGTATCGCCTGACGATATGTAGATATTGTGCTATCGGATTCCTTCTCGCTTATCACGTAATTAATGAAATTGATCGCTGGCCAGATCACCTTACCGCCTGCATCCTGATATACGTAGTAAGTGGTCCTGAGCAAGTCGACCTTGGTTTCTTTAATTAAGTCGGCCTTTGTTTCTGCCTTGACGCTCATGCAACCTCCTGGATAACAATACGGTTTCCAATATAGCGGCGTGTCGCACTGGGGCGAGATGTAATGGTTTTCTCGATAGAGTGATAGTTACTGATGAATACAACGCTGCTGCGGGCGCGTGATGCCGCGGTATACATCCACGAATTATCTATCAGGTAATCAGCATCAAATATGACGATGACATCATCATATTGACTGCCTTGGCTTTTGTGAGTGGTAATACAATAAGCTAAATCGAGAAATAGACACTCTGTTTCCGTCAAGTACTTCGGTCCTTCTTCTTCGAAATCGATTCTGACGATACACTCTCGGCAATCAATGGTTCTGGGTTGTTCAAAAATCGCGGTTATTTTCCCTACGGAACCGTTTGAAATACCTAGGTAGTTGTTGTTTTGTTCGTAGATGACAGGGTCGCCCTCAATAAACTTTCGGCCGTAAATTTCATTGGAAGGTAGGCGTTTCTTTAAAGTCCGGATGAGTTGAAGTTCCTGGTTTATTTCTTGGCATACCTTGCGAGTTGCTGCTAACAGCTGCAATGTCTTGCTAGTGCTTCGTTTTTCGTACCAGATGTCCAGTGCAGCCTTGCACATCGTGCGCACTGACACGTTGTGAGGCTGATACCATGTGATATCTGCTTCTGGAGATGCATCGTATTGATACAGAACGCTTTTGGCGGTTGCTATATCCTGTTTGCCAACAGCATCGCAGAACTTATGCAAGTCAGATATACCTTCTTGCCGATATGGACGACTTAATGATACGCACAAATTTGGATCAGAGGCTAGCTGATGAAATACCAAGCCAGGACCGACGGGCTCTAACTGTTTAACGTCACCAACCAGACACAGGCGGCAGCTGTTTGGTATTAGTTTAAGCATTGCGTATGCTGATGGCGTATCGAGCATGGATGCTTCGTCGATGATGATCAGAGCCTGCAATAACTCTCCGGCCTTAATTCGTTCTCGCATCTGTAGTACAAAAGAAAATACCGTTTCTGCCTTGTGTCCGGACTCCTCTGCTAAGCGACGGGCTGCTTTTCCTGTTGGGGCAAGTAACCAAACTGGTCGTTTTCGGGCTTCATACTGATGGACGATAGCTGAAATAATGGTGGTTTTTCCTGTGCCCCCGCCGCCTGTGATTTGTGATAGTCGTGACTCCGTGACAAATTTAACTGCTCTAGATTGCGTTTCATCTAGTTTGAATTTAACCAACTTTTTCTTAAGGCGAGTCTGTTCTTCATACTCACTTAAGAGGTTATATCTAAATGCGATTGGGTAGCTGTCATGATTGTGTGCTATATCATTTAGCCGTTTGGCTACAATTTTTTCTAAAGCAAAATGTCCCTGATTTTGTACAAGCCCTGTCTCATTGTGAACAATCAGGGAATATTGCCCATGCTGTCGTACTACGTCAGAAACGTTATGTTTTATCCCTTCGTAATCTAAAGCGTGTTGCACGTAGGTTATAGGCATGGCCATGTGACCATCGCCGTCGTATGCTTGATATAGGATCGCTTCAATGGCTGAGATTGCACGTCGTGGGTCGCCCTTCTTAATAGCAAACTGTTTGCGAGCTATCGAATCAACCGTTCGCCATTGAACCATGGCGTCTTTAGCTGGCATAAAAGCCAATAACTGATAAGGATCACTTTCGAGGCATTCAATAGATCGAGTTCCCAATAAGCGAATTAGTTTACGCGCAAGGTTGCGGGGTATTTTTTTTTCACCTAGGAAGGCGAGAAGCTTCATTTCGGTGGAACAATGTCGCCAGCCTAGCAGCAATGACTCAGCCAGAACTTCCGGCATTTTCAATTTTGGGTGCTCCATTAACGTCATCGCATCAACAGACTCAAGGGTCTGTACTAGCGTTTTAGGAAATGCATCATTTAATTTATCGACCCAACCACACCCAATACCTGAGAACGCTGGATTTTTGATGATGTACTCACAAACCAAAGCTTGATCCGTGCAGGCTTCAATCGGAAGTCGTTCGCCTGTTGTGGCGACGAACTGAGGCCCGTATTTGCTATCATATTTATGTTGCCCTGTGATATGCCAGATATCGTGTACTGATGGTTGGTCAGGTATAACACCGAAATGGCAAACAACACGGTATGAATGATTACCAACTTTGATTCTAAATATGGCTGAATGTCGCTCGCCGTCGCTTTTGCTGTCGAGGATGCTGGTTACTATCCCCGTTAGTGCTGTAACAGGCCCACTAGTTTTAAGTGTTCGAAGTGACATCGTCATTATCCCTTGTTAGGCATTGGTTCGGTGTCTGACTCTGATTCATCCTTTAGCAGTGCGTATGGTATATACCGGCCAGTTAGGATGAGCAATTCTTCTGCCGCCCCGTCTTTTTGCAGTAACTCTACCTTGGATTCTGCTCGTGCTAGCTCACGTCGAAGCCATCCGATCAACTTATCCTTATCCTTTAGTAGTTTTCGCACTTCTTCAGGTTGCCGCTGAGTCGCATTATTCGGTGATTCCGTATTGCGGGTTTGTTGTGCCGCTTTCGTTTGAATTTGTTGCCAGAGTGTTTTCAAACGCGGGTTTGACCCCCAAGTTGATTTGGTGATGCCAAACTTTCGACCGATGGCCGCTTGGTTTGCTCGGCCTTGGTACCGAGGAATTTTGGGGTTGCTAGACAACCAGTTTTCCAATGCATCAGCTCGCTGTTCACCAATAGCTTTTGCTACATTACCCTTCTTTTTCTTTGAGTCAGTCATTTATCGCCTCGTTCTAATGTAATGACATTCGTTTCTGGTCCGAGTTGATCTGGATAAATGCCTGTCTTCTCGCTGATATCGAGTAACTGTTTTAGCAGAATATCTTTTTCTTTTTCTAGTTCGGTTATGCGCTCTTTCTGCTGTTTAGCCAGCCTGTTTCGCCAATCAATTTCAGTATTGTGTTGCAACTTTAAGCCTTCCATTTTCTGTTCAGTGATGCGGAGATCTTCGGCAAGGGTGTCATTTTCAAGGCGTAGTCCAATCATTTCGTGAGCAATGCCGGCATGATCTTGTTTTGCAATAGCTAGTTTTTCTTCTAGTTCCCGAATTTGACTAATACGACCGCTATCGCGTTGTATGAGCCCTTTTTTCTTTAATCGCACGAAGAGGCTGTCTATTGTTTTTGTACCCGTTACACGCTCTCTGAGGTACTCTGGTGCGGCTTCCCATGTTTTGGTTGATGTTGTTTTTTCTGGAATACAGTATTTTTCGACGGTTGAACGGCTGTTTTTTGAACCATTCCAATTTCGTAGAGCTGATACGGATAGGGGGAAATGCTCCAATTCGAACTTCCCTTGCTTATCCAGTTCACGGTTACCTTTGCTTGTTAAAGCAAAAGGAATTTCGGTGTTAAGCCACTTTTCAAGAATCTCAACTTTTTTCTCAATGCGCTTGATGCCTTCTCGACGTTGTTTGTCCATGCCGTAGATCCTCCTAAAAACCAGTAAATAACGAACTGTTGCTCAGGATAGTGCGCTCATGTTGGGCAACTACATGCTCCAAGTTCTTGGCTTGTTCCAATGCTTGCATGCGCTCTAGTGGCATGTATTCATGTCGATTGGCTGCGATTTCTCGTAACTGAATCAAGTCATCTTTCATGATATCTAGGTGGGTTTGTTTGACGTCCTGAAAGGCGCAACCTTTGCACTGTACGGGGTCGCAGGGGGCTTTGTGAGACCTTGCCATTTCGGGGTTTCGGTGGCAGGTGTTATGTGGTTTCGGGTGGTTGCGATGTCCTCGCTTGTAAATGACTGTCGCCATCTCTTCACATTGAAGCTGAGGGCTAAGTTCAGCAAAAGTTGTTTGGTGTTCATTTTGTATTTTCTGATTGAATTTTACACTTCCATGAAGAATTTTGAACACTCGCTTTAGATAGGCAGGGTAACGTCCTGCCATACTTTGGGTGCCCATCAACAGGGCTAAAATATCTGTTGCCGTTTTCTCAATATCCACTTCTTGGATGACCTTATTCAGCGCCTTGTTTTCCTCTTTGATGAGGATGGCAGACGTAGTTGTATCGGTCTGGGTCAGTTTAACTTTGTTTTGAATTTGCTCATGCGTATCACGCGCAGCCGGATCGGTGACGTAAACTTCAGTGACTTCAGGATCTACATGACCTAGCTGGTGACATAAGGCGAGTAACTCACTGTTTTCATATTGGTAGTGGTAAATAACGGCATAAATGCGGCGGAAAATGTGTGACCCTTTTACAGACGTGAAATCTTCACCTAAGGCTCGTTCTAGAAATTTGTCGCCGGTATAGTTGCTATCTTTACCTTTGTTGTAATGGTATTTGAAGGCGCCCATATTGTAATGAGTATCGATGTTGAAACGTGGAACATTAAATAACCCTTCATGACCCTTACTATCCCATGCGTCAGATAAGTCGAAAAGTGTTTGTAATGCTTTGGTGCTGCTTTTATTCAGCGTGTACCAGTATCGTCCACCGTGTTTTTCGTTATAAAAGCAAGCCTGATACCAGCCGTGCTCCTCATCGGCACATCGGAAATGTACCTTCTTTGATATTCCTATGACTGGATCGCTGATTTCAGCCTGTCGCCGAGCGTTGTAGATCTGCAGCATTATATAACAAGCCGACATCAACGCGGTGATGCACTCGGTCAGCGTCCATGTGTCATCAGTTAAGATAACCTTTCCATTTGGTCCACCGCGATACACTTTAAGTCCTATAATGTTCTCAAGCTCATCCAAAGTATTAGATGATGACATCTGTTTTGGGTAGAGTGTATTTCTAATGTAGGGCCTAACATCTTTCGCTTTCATTTTTTCCGGTTTTGTATACCGAAGATCGGCTAAATCCTTTACCGCTTTTATAATTAATGGCGACGCTTTGTATACCCAAAGATGTGCTTCACCGAGTAACCGAATGACCTGCTCAACACAAAGGTTTTTGGTACGCCCTAGCGGCTTACCAAGTTTATTGCTTAGCTGATATGCATTTTTGAACGGTAAAAACGGAATGGAATCGCCTTCTTCCTGTCGAGCTAGCACGTTCCATTGACCAAAAAGTGTATTTAATGTCTTGGCTGATGGTTGAGCTAAACCCTTATAGCCTCTATTGTCGAAGCCAATATGGACGTTTTCTCCGGAGCTTCTGAGTTTCTGAGAAACTAACTTATAAAAGCTGTTAGGGATCATACCTGACAGGCTGGATGTACCGATTGATTTTTTAATAGATGATAGTTTCAATGATTTATATTCCGATGTTTTTCCTGTATCTGTCATAATCCCCTTAATTAGTTCGATATCGTTATGGATAGTGCTCCATAAATTGTTTAGTCGCTGTGGTATACGTAATAAATTATTTATTCCCCCTATACGGATATCTTTGCAAAACTGTTTTATGTCTCGTTCGGAGATGCTCTGCAGTTGATAGTGATCGTTAAGTAAAGACCATTCGACGAACTTGATCGTGTTTGACATCACTGACGGTGCACCGCTCTTTGCGAATGACGGCGTATGACCGACCCCTTGGGCGAATGTGTCAACTGCTTTAACGATCGTTTGTGCATGATGTGGATATAAAAGGAGCGGTACGGGATGTTCAAAACCACCTGAGCCAGGTACCCATATGTCCGCAAGATCTTGTGCTGAATGATACTGATGACCCTCAATATTGCTGTAAAAGTGTAGTTCAGTTCCTTTTAGCTCCAATTTCTCGTCATCAACAAATAAACGACTAGCGGTATCTACAATACGGTCAGATAAACTGTCTTCGAAGTGTTCGATCTCGCCTAAAGGCAATATGTTTGTTGGTTTCATTCGTCACCTACTTGTGCCGCGGCCAAAATTTGTTCTGCTTGTCGGTACATTTCTGGATTAGCTGTTTGAACATAACGTGTAAGTCCAAAGGTAAAACGCATCGCAGGGGCAATATATTCGTCGAAATATTCGCGAGTGTGTTTAAGCAGTAGAGCTTCGCAACGTTCGATAAACCAATGCTGATGCCGGAGTGTATTCACGAAATCTTTAGAGCTAATGATCACCTGATTATGTGGACAACCATCGCCCGCATGACACTTACGACCACCACACCACCGTTGTGTCTTGCTTGCCTTATCTATCGAGGCCCAAATATCCATACAGGTTGAACCATCCGGTAGCAGGAACCAGTCGGGTACATTTGTTTCAGTGCTGGGATTGCCTAACAGCTTCAGATCAACATCACTGTTGGATAAACCGTACTCGGGTAGTGAGTCAGCACCTGAATACCTGAACATGACGGTCGCTTCCAGTCGCCGCTGAAATTCAGCGTTATTGGCGTCATAATATAGACGGGCAAGCGGATGATCGACGTAACCCGCGGTCGTCTTGAGTTGAGCATGATTACGCTCTATTTGGCTTTGATGAATACTACCATCAACCCCCTTCCTTACATTTATTTGATGTTTAGCAAGCTGTTCAATTCTAAACTTGGGTAGATGGTAACGGTCAATAAACGCATCGATCACGCTAGAGTTCAAAAAAGTTAGGTTCTTAGAGTCCGGGGTATCCCATACGGTTTCTGGGTTTAATCCGAGTTCCACCATATTTTTATGATGAATGCTAAGTAACTCAATAGCTTCCCTCACTTCATTGTCAGTGGGAGTGACTTCTACTTTCTTGGTGTTTTTTTTAACTTTATTCTTGTTGCCTTGGATGAAAAAACGACTAGCAGGAAGCGGGTAAGGTAGATCTTTGCCTTGAAGAGTGGCTATCACGTCCTTGTTCCAGGTGGTATGGATGATTAGGCGAATGAAGCACATTAACAATATTTGCCGAGGAAGAAGAAATGGCGTCCAGAAAAATGGTTTCATGCTCGGTGCTCTATTCCCAAACCACTGACGATAGTCATCGTGGATAAGAATGCTTTTCCCTTCACAATGAATAGGTTGTTCTATTGGTGTATCGGCTCGTAATTGTAGAAACGCAGCAAGCACGACTTTCTGTCCAAATCTGTTAACGAGTTCGCTGAGCTTTTGTCCATTCTTTTCATTTTTACCTTTAGCTATTTGAGCTACATATTCCTGAAGCAAATCAGGGGTTTTGAAGGCAAACTCGCCGTCATCATTGCGTTTAACCAGTGGGGACAACTCCGTACTTAGCTGGTGATATAGCTGCATCTCTTTTCTGGTAGCCTTTGTTATAGCAACAATGGGTTCTTGGTAATAGTTATTGAGCTGGTTTTTAAGCTCTTTGATTGACTTATAATTTTGGATGATTGGAGAGGGAAGGGGCTTACCAGTTTTATCATCGACTGGGGTGATTAATTCGACATCATTACGCTCCTTCCTTGCGGAAAAGCGCGTTTTGAAGCCGCAATCGCGAACCTTAAAACCATTTGATAAAGGATTCGCGTTTATCGATAAGAATCTGCGGAAGTTCTCGGAAAACTTGCCTTTATTGCTTCTGCTGCTTGCCTCCACAATATCCTCAAACCTAGTAAGTCCTAGTCTGATATCTCGTTGACTAAGTTGGTTTGCAGGTGATACCAATATATGACGCAAAGGGTGATTGGCTTCACGCTCAGTGATGGATATGATAGCCGTATTTAAAGTGTTATTTATCATTTTTACAGCAATATGGACGTTATTTATAACGTTTCGTGTAACCGGGGTAACTTGAGATTTTTTTGCTGCTTTTTTTATGGCTATCATCAGAAGTCCATTTTGGGGAGCTAGATTTTTTAGTGGTAATACATCCCAGTTGTAATTACTGATCTTTTCTTTACCGTGAGTTTTGTTTATGGCAATAAATTGGATAATTTGTTTTTTTTGTTCAGGTGAGAAGCGACTACGATAACCAAGTTCCGATATAGACCTTCCATCCGCAATCTTTCCATTACTTAGAGCGAACAATTCCATCAGTGCATTGAAATCGGCCTCTTTATCAGCACTGTCCCTTAGTTCGATCAGATCCTCTATACCTCGGAGAGCCAGTACAGCCTTTGCTCGGTTACATTTAGTTAATGGAGTACTTAGAAAGTTTTCAGCACTAATAGGTAGTGAAAGCCGATGCTGGTTTTCTATGATGTGCTCAACCAGCGTTAACCAATGTTGCAGTTTTGTCGCTGGGTATGTTCCCACTTGCTGTTTTGCGGCTAAAAGAGATGTAGTCAGTAAGCCATCGGCCTTATAAATGTCAGGGTTCAGGTAGGTGTTAAACTGTATATGGCTATGTTTACCGTTGTTCACCGATCCCTTGATGGTGAATGGCGCAATGCACTTAACCTGACCGTTCTTATCAAAACGCGACGTAAAAGGCAGATCGTTGAGTGAGTTAGCGCCTGCAATTTCCCCAGCCCATTTATTAAGGAAAGAACGAAGGGCTTCACTGCGTGTAACTTGATATCGGTTATTGTGCTTACAGTCGCATTCCAGCATTGACTCAAATTCAATCAATCCGTCAATAATCATGGGTGAGGTGATTTTGCACTTCTTGCTGTTAAGCAAAGCTTTTAGGGAGAGCAGGTTACTTTTTGCAATAACACCTAACTCTTTTCGTAATCCCATTGCCGCTGTGTAGTCCATTGACTCATTTTCAGAAGCAAGTAAGCACTCTTGGAGCAAACTATCGGGTAACATGAGTCCTGATAATCGGTTGGGGTCAAAAGGTAAAAATTTCTTATTGATATCCTTCCCATGAACCAGCTGAAGCGTAAACTTGCGCTCTGGTGTGTATAGCAAGTCGTTCTCTTTCGCTAGTCGTCCGAATAAGAAAATGCTACCGAATGCAAGCCCTTTATTTATATCCCCTACATTCCTTTCAAGGAAAGTCATGAACGTATTAGCCCCTATCCCAGATAGTCCGCTGTTAGACAGAACTGACTCTATCTCGGTGTAACAAGAGTAGATATCTCTCGGTTTGATATTAGCAGGAGGTAACCTTAAGAGTGAGCGCGTATATGGAATATCTTGATGGTCAACTAAATAACTAAGTATCTTAGAGATCGAGGTTCGTGTGACGTAGCTTTCATATGATTGACTATCGGTAGTCAGAACATCCCACTTTGATATTGAAAAGCATGTCTGAAGGAGGCCATTAGGTGCCAAAAATTCGGACAGTTCGTCACTGGATGGATGCAGAATTACAGCCGATTCTCTGGGTGGTTTTCTCTTGGTCTTCAGTGCATTTTTAGCTGTTTCACTCAACTCACCATACTTAAAGAGAAAGTCAGTTAATTCTTTGATTTCAGGTCGGGATGTACCATTTGTGCGCCGTGCAATAATTTCATGCATTGCCACGGTGCCTTGCATAATGTCTATAGTAGATAAGTCGTGGGGCTGTTTAACTAAAAAGGGACACTTTTGTGCAATATCACCTTCATCTGATAGAGCATTTAGTGCTCTACGTAAAAATAGGAACTTTCTATATGTTGAAGGAGTTTCCTCTGAATCACGTGATAAATTTGTCAATGCTGTGCCCAGAAGGGAATTAGGTCGCACTGACTGAGCGGCCTGGTAGTAATAACGAAAAGACTCACCTATGCGTACTTTTATTGTGAAGCAACAATCGGGGGGACTCAGTTGCTCGGTAGGTGTTTTATCACCTTTAGATAAGAAACGGCTGTTGAATTCGCAAGAATTTACAGTAATTCCATGGCTTATGTTTCCTCCTCGACTCAATAGTTTGCGAAATTGAGTGCTTTTATTTTTGGGAGAATTAATGTTTTGTTGCTGTAATATATCTTCAAGCTGAGTGAACCCCTTTAAAATATCTTTAGCATTTAATGAACTAGGTTTGCTGTTTAACAAATGTCGAATATTACTACTGTTATCCGCATGCGCAATTGCTTGCAATGTTAAAAGCCACCCCTGAGGGAGGGCATCGTGAATTGGAGTACTTACAGATTCAGCTTCTGCATGTTGGAGGCTGAGAGCCAATAACCCCCCTGGGTGTAAAACACCTTGAAGAGTATCGGGATCAATAGTCCAGTAGGCATAATTCGTATTTACAGACAGAATTCGTATTGCGTAGATGTCTGATGAGGAGCATGGCGAAGTGGCCATGGGTAATCTATTACTTTTACTGAATCGAGTTATAAACATACAACGAGCAATCGACAGATCGTCAGACATTGTGACCCCTGTCTCTGACATCAAACTACGGAACACTGAACTCAATGGGCTTTTTTTTACCAAAGAGGACTGCTCAATAAAATGTTCTAGCTCTTTGTAGCCGGCTATAACGTCATGTACTGATAATTTGTGCGATGGTTCAAGCAAAAGCTTATGTATGAACGGTGAGTTAAGGTGATTGATCGCAATGTTCATTGCATTAGCCAAACAATAGGCCGTTGATGTTGTAAACCGCTTTTCAGAGAGCAGCTTAATGGATGCTGCTAGCAGGGAATCGTTCGGTATAGCGTGAGTGACAATTTCGGATGGCTCGAGGCTAACCATGTACTCGTTTTTAGCGCTTTTTTTGCAGGTAATCATTCTCGATCCTTCGTATAGACTTCATCTATAGCTAGTAAAGCCAATAATTGATTGTTAAATATATGTTTATTACTGGTCGGTCGGTCTGTCAATAATGTAATTTAGCATACCT
>NZ_JBFRPJ010000113.1:5663-16901 GCF_041471945.1 Vibrio sp. 10N.261.51.A4 | reverse complement strand
TTTAACTGATCGGCATTACCGCTCAATAGGGCGGTGTTTTTGTTTATGCCAAAATCTGATTGATAATTGAACCAATGACACAATACTGACTATATTTAACGATAAATTGACCAGTTATTTACCCTTGGAGTTTGAGATTTAATTCATAAGCTCTTAATATACTCGTTTACAGAATGTTACAGTCAATAGAGATTTGTAATGGCTCGAATTACTCAAGTACAGAAACTAGAAAATCAAAAAAACTACGATGAGATCGTACTAAACCTTTTTCTGGCTGAAGGACATGAAACACTAACTTATGCAAGGATTGCTCAAGAGATTGGCATTAGTTTAACGACGCTTCAGGGCTATTATCCGTCGACCCGCGCTATTCGTTCAGTACTTCACGAACACATGCTATCGATCGTTATAGACAGTCTAGACTTTTCATCGGAAGCGCTTTTTATCCAATCTTGGCAAGCCGCTCTAGATAATGAGCAGTTTCGATACGTGATTAAATTGATGTTTTTCCATGCTTCGCAAATAAAGAACCCTGAGCAATTTAACCTCAGCTCGAACGGCGAATTTCGTGAAAAGATGTTGGACAGTTTAGGCAACGACTCAGTTCGAATCCTTGAAATGGTAGTCGGACGCTCAATGTTCTATCTCACCAACTTCAAGTAACGCTAACCAGCTTACTGAAATAGAAAAAGGGAACCCTAGGGTTCCCTTTTTTAGACTTTCAGAAAAGTGAGCAGCGATGACCTGCTCAACTTATAGACCTAATTTAGCTTGTAAAAAACGGTCGATAACGGCGGCAAACGCAGCTCAATCGATGTGTCTAGCCCTTCGCTCTCTACAGATTCAATCTCAGCAGTCTGCTTCACTTCAAAACCGCTGCCTGCATAGTCGACAGAGTCTGTATTCAACAACAATGCGTATTCACCTTTTGCAGGAACACCTAAGCGGAAATGCTCGTGAGGCACTGGCGTAAAGTTAGACACTATCAATACTCGCTCACCAGATTCACTGATGCGCTCGTGCGCAAGAATGCTCGCTTCAGCAGAGTCCTGTAGACGCCATTCAAAGCCTTTCGGATCAAAATCAAGACCGTGCATTGCAGCTTCAGAGCGGTACAGATTGTTCAGGTCTTTCGTTAAACGCTGAACACCTTGATGACGCTCGTAATCCAGCAAAAACCATTGCAGCTGGTCGTCATGGTTCCATTCAGCCGTCTGACCAAATTCAGCCCCCATGAAGTTAAGCTTCTTGCCCGGCTGCGCGTACATGTAGCCCATGTAAGCACGTAAATTAGCCGTTTGCTGCCATTCATCACCAGGCATCTTGTTGTGGATAGAACCTTTACCGTAAACCACCTCATCGTGAGACAGAGACAATACATAATTCTCACTGTGTGCGTAAACCAGTGGGAAGGTAATCGTATCGTGGTGATATTTACGGTTGATTGGGTCTTCTTGAATGTAAGACAAGCTGTCGTGCATCCAACCCATGTTCCACTTAAAGCCAAAGCCTAAGCCGCCCATAAAAGTCGGTGCTGAAACACCAGGGAAAGCCGTTGATTCTTCAGCAATCGTCATCGCATTCGGAAAGTGTTTATACACTTCTTCGTTCATCCACTTAAGGGTTGCGATAGCGTCGTAGTTTTCGTTGCCGCCATCCGCATTCGGGATCCATTGGTCATGGCTACGCGAATAGTCGAGGTACAACATCGAAGCAACCGCATCAACACGGATGCCATCAATGTGGAATTGCTCGAACCAGTACAGTGCATTAGAAACTAAGAAACGACGAACATGCTCTTTGCCTAAATCGTAAATGTACGAGTTCCAATCTTGATGCCAACCACGACGTGGATCTGGATCATGGAATAATGGCGTACCATCGAAGTTTGCTAGGCCGTGATCATCACTTGGGAAGTGAGCAGGAACCCAGTCCAGAACAACGCCAAGACCCGCTTGGTGACATTGATCGACGAAGTATTTGAAATCATCTGGAGAGCCAAAACGGCTAGTCGGTGCAAATAGACCTACAGGCTGATAGCCCCAAGAACCGTAGAATGGATGTTCTGAAACTGGCATTAGTTCAACGTGCGTGTAGCCAAGATCCGTTAGGTATGGGATCAGCTCTGCCGCAAGCTCGCGATAATTTAAGAATTCACCTTCAGCGTTACGCTTCCAAGAACCTGCATGCAATTCATAGAACGAAAGCGCTTCTTTGCGCTTTTGCGTTACCGGGCGATTTTGCCATTGAGTATCTTGCCACTGGTAACGAGCGTGATCGTAAGTTACAGATGAGAACGATGGGTATTGCTCAGAGTAGAAACCCCATGGGTCAGCTTTGTGTGGTAAGCCTTCGCCATTTGGTCCTTTTAATTCAAACTTGTATTGAGCGCCTTCTTCCAGTTCAGGAATGAATAAGCCCCACATACCGTAATCTAGGCGTTGCATTGGGTGGCGGCGACCATCCCAAGCGTTGAAGTTACCCACCAAGCTTACCGCAGTTGCATGCGGTGCGTACACCAAGAAACGCGTACCTGAAATCGTCTGTCCATCACGCTCTAGCGTAATAAACTGAGCCCCCATGTGATGATACATATCTTTCGGTGTATGAAGATCTTCATAACTCGCGTACAGATCGTGGTACTGGTAAGGATCATCGATGATCTGTTCTACGCCAGCCCAATCAACCGCAAGCTTATAGTGAGTAAAACGTAAGTCTCTCTCTTGCTTAAGAATGAAACCACTTTCACCCTCTCGCGCTAACTCAATACGAGGTTCCTTTCCAACAATCAACTCGACTTTATCTGCCCCAGGAATCCACACACGTAATGCACCTTGCTCAGAAGGTAGGTATGGCCCTAAAAACGCGAATGGGTCTGTGAAACAAGCCTGTGATAGTTGGGTATATATTTGTTTTTGCTTTGAAATCGAACTTAGTTCCAAAACGTTTCTCCCTAACCAAACATCCAAAAAACATAATACAAAAATGCCCGCTATTAGTGCGGGCAATATAACGACGGTTTATTCTACCAGATGAGCATTCATTATTGAGTGACCGAGGTTGTAGTTTCGTACGGCGTAAGCAAAAAACCACCTAATTTCAAGTCACTCACGTCATTACTTACCGGCTTTTTCTCGAACGTCAGTCAGCTTAGAAGCGATACGATTAACGCCTTCGTGAGCAAATATTTCGTCCAAGTTCATTGATAGTTTACGACGCCAGTTAGGGTATTCATCAACCGTGCCAGGAATGTTTACTGGCTTGTCCATCTCTAGCCAATCTTCTAGCTGAACGCTCAGTAGTGTTGAACCACCAGCCGCTACGTGCAGTTGAAGTGCCTCAGCAAGGTAAGAGTCCATCGGTACTTGGCTCGCATCGCGGCCCACACCTTCTGGTAGGAAACCATGCCATGCTACTGAATCTAAGATACCTTGCTTGCACTCTAGGCGGTCATCGAACAAGGTTTCTAATTGTTCTGCATCTGGGTATAAGCCAATCTCTTGGCCCATTTTCAGGTCATCACAGTGCCAGAAGCCACGAAGCGTTGGCATATCGTGAGTACACAGTGCCGCCATCGATTGTGATGCGTAGTGTTTTGGTGAGATGAAACCACCGTCATCTTCTGATGTTTCGAAGAAGAACACTTTGTAAGAGTGCACGCCAGCATCTGCAAGGATGTCGACAATCTCATCCGGTACCGTTCCTAAATCTTCACCGATAACGCTACATTGGTAACGGTGAGATTCAAGCGCCAGAATAGACAGCATATCTTGTACTGGGTAGTAGATGTACGCGCCCTTAGTTGCGTTCTCACCCTTTGGAATCCACCACAAGCGCAGTAGACCTAAAACGTGGTCGATACGCAGTGCACCACAGTGCTTCATGTTCGCACGAAGTAGCTTGATGTAAGCGTCGTAGCTTGTTTCTTGAAGCACTTCTGGGTTTAACGGAGGTAGACCCCAGTTCTGACCCAAAGGACCAAGAATATCAGGTGGAGCACCAATGCTCGCATCCATCACTAGGTTGCCTTCGTCAGCCCAAGTCTCGCTGCCTGAATCTGCAACACCTACCGCTAAGTCACGGTACAGGCCAACAGCCATGCCCTTCTCTTCTGCAAGAGACTGTGCATCGTTGATCTGGCAATCTGCTAGCCATTGCAGGTACATGTACAGATGAACGTTTTCTAAGTTCTCTTTGATGTATTTCTGTGTCGCTGGGCTGTCGAATGTACGGTACTTCTCAGGGAATACCGGCCATCCCCACATGCCAGAATCTTCTGCATGCAGTTCACCATGTAGAGCATCAAACGCCGCTTGATGCATCAGGCTATCGCCACCCTCTTCTACGAAGGCTAAGAACGCTTGTGCACGGTCGCTGTTTTTGTCTAGATGACGAGTCTTAAATTCTGCGAATAGCAGAGGCAAGATGCTCATCTTAAGCTCAGACACTTCGGTGTAGTTTACCCAGTGTGCTTCACGCGCTTTTTGTAGACGCTGTTGGAACTCTGCGCTGCCGACTGTTTGTTGTGCTTCTGCACTTAGTGCAAATTCAGGAACTGAACTCACATCAATGTATAAGATGTTCAACCAGCGACGAGAAGATGGGCTATATGGGCTCGCACCTTCAGGGTTCGCAGGGAACAATGAGTGAATTGGGTTTAGACCAACGAAGTCACCACCACGAGAAGCGATATCCGCAACAAGCTGTTTTAGGTCTCCGAAATCACCAATACCCCAGTTATGCTGAGTTCTTAGGGTATAAAGTTGAACACTGGGTCCCCAAAGCTTTTTGCCTTGCTCGATTGGTGACTGCTTGAAACACGCTTTTGGCGTAATAATCAGTGTCATCTCGTAAGGCTTCTTACGGCGCTTACGGCTCACAATGAGCTTGTGATAACCCCATGCCAAATCACTTGGCAATGCAAACACTAAAGGGCCACCCTCGGCACGCTCGTCACGAATGACTTGAGATTGAAGATAGCCTTCAAGTACCTCTCCTTGCTCGGTTTCTAAGCGCCAGCTGAACTCACTTTCACGAGCACTTACACCTAGATTAAGCGCCACTTCTACTGGCTCACCGTCACGCAAGACAAGAACTGGGTCTAGTACATCTTTTTTGTGTTTTCTTTCTGCTGACTTAAGCAGTGCATCATCGCTGCTTGTATCGTAGCCCAACGAAGCCAATAGAGACGTGATCGTCTCGTCTGATACTTGTGCTTCATCGCCCCACGCACTAACGTAACTGTCGGCAATGTTTGCCATTTCTGCGACTTGTTTTAATACGGTCTGTTCTTTCATCGCTCTCTCCGAAAACGTTCTGACGCTTTCTATTTTGTAGGGTTGTTAATTTAATTTTTACTAATCAATTAGCTTGTGACAATCGGTTTGTAAGCAGCTTGTTTATAAACGAAACCTTTAAGCCTTTCGTTTGCTCACAAGCTAATTGAGCCAAGGCAGAAACTGCCTTGGCTACTTTGGAAGTATTAACGGTTAACCGCTTCAAGTTTCCAGATGTTGTTCACGTAGTCGCGGATAGAGCGGTCTGATGTGAACTTACCAACCAATGCTGTGTTAAGAATTGCTTTCTTAGCCCAACCTGCTTGGTCTTTGTATTGCGTGCCCATGTCTTCGTGCGCTTTCACGTAAGATGCGAAGTCAGCAAGACATAGGTAAGGGTCACCACCGTCTAGCAGGCTATCAAACGTTGCACGTAGAAGGCCTGGTTGACCTGGAGTGAACTCATCGCCAGTCAGTAGGTCTAGAGATGCTTTCAGTAGTGGGTCTGCATTGTAGTAGTCGTATGGGTTGTAGCCTTGAGCTTTCAGAGCTTGAACACCATCAACGTCTAGGCCGAAGATGTAGATGTTTTCATCACCCACTTCTTCACGAATCTCAACGTTTGCACCATCCATCGTACCGATAGTTAGCGCGCCGTTTAGAGCCATCTTCATGTTGCCCGTACCAGATGCTTCTTTACCCGCTAGTGAGATTTGCTGAGAAACGTCTGCTGCAGGGATGATGATTTCAGCCATGCTTACACGGTAGTCAGGAATGAATACCACTTTCAGTTTGTTACCGATGCGAGGGTCGTTGTTGATCTTCTCTGCAATCTTGTTAACCGCGAAGATGATCTCTTTCGCTAGGTGGTAACCCGGTGCTGCTTTCGCTGCGAAGAAACATACGCGTGGCTCACACTCGAAACCAGGTTCGTTAAGAATACGGTGGTACAGAGATAGAATGTGTAGCAAATCTAGGTGCTGACGCTTGTATTCGTGAAGACGTTTGATTTGAACGTCAAAGATAGCGTTAGTATCTAGCTCGATACCCATGTTCTCTTGAACCCAATCAGCTAGGCGCTGTTTGTTTTCTTTCTTAACAGCCATGAATTCTTTTTGGAATTTCGCGTCTGTTGCAAACTTAGCGATGCCTTCTAGCTGCTCAAGTTTTGCTGGCCATTCAGTGCCGATCTTACCCGTGATTAGCGTAGATAGACCTGGGTTACAGAACTTCAACCAACGACGTGGCGTGATGCCGTTCGTTACGTTAGTCAGTTTACCTGGGAAGATTTCGTTGAACTCAGGGAACAAGTCTTTCTTAACCAGTTGTGAGTGAAGCGCAGCTACACCGTTTACTTTGTAAGAACCAATCACACATAGGTTTGCCATGCGAACCATGCGGTGGAAACCTTCTTGGATGATAGAAAGCTTCGCTTGCTTCTCACCGTCACCAGGCCACATCTTGCGAACTTCTTGCATGAAGCGGTGGTTGATTTCAAAGATGATTTCCATGTGACGTGGAAGAAGACGATTGATCAGTGATTCAGACCAAGTCTCTAGCGCTTCTGGAAGTAGTGTGTGGTTCGTGTAAGCGAACGTGTGAGCACTGATTTCCCATGCTTGATCCCAAGATAGACCTTTCTCGTCAATCAGGATGCGCATTAGCTCAGGAATCGCGATCGTTGGGTGTGTATCGTTCAGCTGAATCGTTTCTTGCTTAGGCAGATCTTCTAGAGAGAAACCTGCTGCTTCGTGGCGACGTAGAATATCGCGAACCGATGCTGCTGAATGGAAGTACTGCTGCATTAGACGCAGTGTCTTACCTTTCTCGTGGTTATCGTTCGGGTAAAGAACCTTAGTGATGTTACCTGCATCGATTAGCGAGTGTTGCGCTTCGAAGTAATCACCGTTGTTGAAGCTTGCTAGTGAGAATGGTGCAATTGCCTGACATTCCCAAAGACGCAGCGGGTAAACCGTGCTTGACTCGTAACCTACGATTGGTAGATCCCAAGGCATTGCTTTTACTTCCATACCTGGAACCCAAGTACGTACTTCTTTACCGTCGATGAATTCAACGTCTACATGACCGTAAAAACCAATGTGTTGTGCTAGTTCTGGACGAGCTACTTCCCATGGGTAACCTTCAACACCACGCCATGCGTCAGGTGCTTCTTGCTGACGACCGTCTTGGAAAGACTGTTTGAATAGACCGTATTCGTAGTGAAGACCGTAGCCTACTGTTGGGTATTCTTGAGCGGCACAAGAATCCATAAAACAAGCGGCTAGACGACCAAGACCACCATTACCTAGTGATGGGTCGCGCTCTTCTTCTAGAAGATCAGTTAGGTTTTGACCTAGCTCTTCCATTGCATGAGTGATCTGTTCATACAGACCCATGCTGATCAGGTTATTACCGGTTAAACGACCAATCAAAAACTCTAATGAAAGGTAGTTAACGCTCTTCGCGTTCTTAATTTTTTCGTCATTTTCAGTTTCTAACAGATCAAATGTTGTGAGTTCTGCTAGCGCACGCCCCATTGCTAGGTACCATGCGCGGCTATCTGCGTTTTCAATCGTTGTTGCGTAGGTTGCAGATAAATGTTTCTTAACACTCTCTTGGAATGACACTTTATCGAAAGTTTTTTGCTGAGTTGGTTTCATTTCAGAAATCTCGCTTTTAATAGTTCTAATTCATCTGTGACATATCGTGCATGGTCACCATAAACTAAACATCCTCCCGCTAATGCAACTGACTAGGAGTAGATGGGAGGGCGTAGGGGGCGTACCGACTTAGGGTTAGTGATCTGACTCTCATGTTCTGACTGCGAACAAAAACTTGGAGTGACTAAGATCACAAGCTCCCGTTCGATAACTTAACTTCAATTGATGTGACTTTTATTTAACCCATTTAAAGTCATTGCCAAATCTGAGTTTCAGATCACGAAAATAATTTCCAACTCTCATCTTTTGCATTGATTCCCGTGTAGGGATGAACGAAGTCACATTCACAAACCAACCCGCAACGTGAGCAAAGTCTCAAATAAAGGGCGTAGACACCCAAAAACATGCAGGAGTGCAAGGTTTCTGAGGAGGATCGTAGTCGGTAACGTTTGGCTTCACGTAATATGAGTAAAGACTTAAGTAATTAGGCTCATGTCATTGGAGTGCACTCAACGATAGATTGGGATATTCCAGAACATAGCCACGGAATAGGTGTAAAACTTCGATATGTGGATCCCTTCGAAACTGACTCGTCCCGGCCGCTTACATAATGCAATCCTACGACCTAGGGTTCTCGATCTGCTTCACAATGCAGATTGCTATAAGCTTGTGTTGTTCCGCTCTCCAGCGGGCTACGGCAAAACCACCATGGCTGCACAATGGTTGGTAGATAAACCTAATGTGGGTTGGTACAGCATTGATGATAGCGACAATGATGCCTTCCGCTTTATCAACTACCTACTTCAATCACTTAATAAAGCGACTCAAAATGCCTGTCCGAATGCCCAAAAACTGGCAGAAAAGCGACAGTTTTCATCGCTGCATTCTTTATTAAGTGAAGTATTTGCCGAGATGTCGGAATTCCATCACGAGTGCTTTCTGGTGTTGGATGACTATCACTTGGTCAACAATGACGACATCCACGAAGCCATGCGCTTCTTCCTCAAACACATGCCCGATAACCTAACGTTGGTTGTCACCAGTCGTGGTACGCCACCACTTGGTACAGCAAACCTGCGCGTTCGTGACTTAATGATCGAATTAGGTAATGACTCGTTGGCGTTTGATACCGAAGAAACCACACGCTTTTTCAACCAACGCGTAGCCGACGGCATTGATGACACCACGGCAGATAGCATTTGTAGTTATGTAGAAGGTTGGCCTTCTGCACTACAACTTATCGCGCTACAAGCACAACACCAAAAACGCACTCTTGCACAGTCCGCAGAGTCATTCTCTCACTTTAACCATGCCCACCTTTGGGATTACTTGGTTGAAGAAGTATTCGATCTACTGGATAAAGAAACCCGACAGTTCTTAATGCAGTGTTCAGTACTTGATCATTTCAATGACGAATTAGTCTGCGCGCTTACACAGCGTGAAGACGCACTGGGTATGATCGAATCACTCAACCGATTTGGCTTATTCATCTACCCGCTTGAAGGCGAGAAAAACTGGTACCGATTCCACAATCTATTTGGTGAATTCCTCGCACATGAGCGCCAAGCTCGAATTCCTCAGCAAGAAGCAGAACTGCATCGAAGTGCTGCAAAAGCGTGGATCAAGCAAAACACACCGCACCAAGCACTACGTCACGCACAGCGCGCTGAAGATCCAGAACTGATCATTCAAATCCTGACTGAACACGGTTGGCCGATGTTCAACCAAGGTGAGCTGTCGTCACTAGAGATGGCGATCAAGCAACTGACTACCGACCAACTTTACAGTGAGCCAAAGCTTTCGATGTTGCGTGCTTGGCTTGCACAAAGTCAGCACCGTTATGACCAAGTGGGTACTTTGTTGGAAGAGGCTGAGACTCAATATCAAGCTCGAAACATTGAACTCGATACTCAGCAGCAAGGCCAATACAACGCCTTACGCGCACAAGTTGCCATCAACAGCAATGAGCCTGAGAAAGCATTGGAATTGGCTGAGCTTTCGTTGAGTCAGTTGAACACCACCGTTTATCGTAGCCGCATTGTCGCAACCTCGGTTGTGGGCGAAGTGAATCACGTAATGGGTAACCTAAGCCGTGCGCTGCCGATGATGCAACAAACAGAAAAACTGGCACGTCAGTATCAGGTTTACCATCAGGCCCTGTGGGCGATTCTGCAACAAAGCGAAATCTTGATTGCTCAAGGTTATGTTCAAGCGGCATTTGAGCTACAAGACAGCGCATTCAAATTGATCGAAGAGCATCAGCTTCAATACGTTCCTCTGCATGAATTTTTGCTGCGTGTTCGCGCTCAGATCTTCTGGTGTTGGAACCGACTAGATGAAGCGGAAGAGTGTTGCTACAAAGGCTTAGATATCCTTGGTCACCACTCTCCGAGTAAACACCTGCACAGCTATTCTATGTTGGCTCGTATTTCATTGAGCCGTGGTGAGATTGATAAAGCGTCGAAATTTATCGACCAGATTCAGCACCTATTGCGTCAATCGACTTACCACGTAGATTGGACGGCAAATGCTTCTCTTTCTTTGATTCTGTTCTGGCAAGTAAAAGGCGATAAAGAAGCTATCCGTGATTGGCTGAGTGTGGCTGTTCGACCTGAATCGGCAAGTAATCACTTCTGCCAACTTCAGTGGCGAAACATCGTTCGTGCTCACATCATCCTTGAGCAGTATGAAGACGCAGAAGAAGCGCTGACCTTCCTTAAGAGTGAAGCCCAGCGTTCGCACTTGATTACAGACACCAACCGCAACTTGATCGTTGAAGCCGTGTTACGTACACAAATTAACGATGAAGACAGCGCACGAATACTACTCGAAGAAGCGCTTCATATGACTAACCAAACCGGTATGGTCGGTAACTTCTTGGTAGACGGTGGGACGATCGGGCATATCTTGGATAAGTTGAGCAACAAGCCAGGCTTAGGTGATTTAGAACGTCACCGCGCACAACAAATCATGAAAGATATTTCCGCGACCCAACGCAGCCGCTCAGTTCACTTTGATGAAGACTTTGTTGAAAACTTGGTTAATCACCCGAACATTCCTGAGCTTGTGCGTACTAGCCCACTCACCCAGCGTGAATGGCAAGTACTTGGTCTGATCTACTCAGGATTCAGTAATGAGCAGATCGCTCAAGAACTCGATGTAGCGGGTACCACAATCAAGACTCACATCCGTAACCTTTACCAAAAGCTCAACATTGCTAACCGTAAAGAAGCAATCAGCACAGCGGAGAACTTGCTGCAGTTGATGGGGTACTAAAACGGATTCGAGATTCGAGATTCGAG
>NZ_JBFRPJ010000113.1:0-4926 GCF_041471945.1 Vibrio sp. 10N.261.51.A4 | reverse complement strand
CGAGATTCGAGATTCGAGAAAAGTTTAAGCTAGTCACCGATGGTGGCTGGCTTTTTTTTCATCTGAAGTTTAGAACCTAAAAATGTAGGAATGGGAAAAGTAAAAAGACGATCACCAAACGACAGGCAAAAAATAGCCAACCGCAATAATCGCGATTGGCTCTATATATTTGTGAACAAATCATAAGTTCACTAACAACGTCAGTTGGCTAGGTGACCCTCGGCTTAAGAAGGGTCAATGTATATAATGCAGTTAGCGTGCCAACTTTTATTCGACGTTTTATAAGCCCTGCACCGCATAAAAACCATGAATTTGTCATGCGAATTGCAAAGTGCATTTGCATATTGCAACCAAGATGCAATATCGATAAGGGATCAGTTTCATCTCTGCTCTTAATGACAAATCACTAAGTGGTTGTTATCTAAATGTTAGGCAAATATTCACTTCAACTTATTGCCTTACAATTAATAGAGTAATAAAAGCCCTTCCCCAAAAGCATATTCATACTTTTTTTACACTAAAGTTTGTATACTGCACAAAATCATCCTCAACTCTATGAAGCAATGAACTACTTAAGTACTTTTTTCAAAGGCATGGCAATGGGCGCAGCAGACGTTGTACCTGGCGTGTCGGGCGGAACCATCGCATTCATCACTGGTATCTACGATACGCTGCTAGAAAGCATTCGCAGAATTAACCCTAGCGTACTTGGCTTATGGAAACTCGAAGGCTTCAAAGCCGCGTTTAATCACATCAATGGTTTCTTCCTAATTTCACTGTTCGCGGGCGTATTCACGAGCATTGCGACATTCGCAAAATTGATTTCTTGGTTATTAATCACCCACCCTGTTCCACTGTGGTCTTTCTTCTTCGGCCTGATCTTGGTCTCGGTTTTCCATATTCTTAAGCAAGTAGAGAAACGCGATATGATTCGCTTCGTGTTTTTGCTGCTTGGCGTTGCTTTCGCTTATAGCATTACCGTGCTTAAGCCGCTGCAAATGGAGCCAACCAGCATCAACGTATTGATTGCGGGTGCGATTGCTATCTGCGCGATGATTTTACCCGGTATTTCAGGCAGCTTTATTCTGCTCCTGATTGGCATGTATGGCCCCGTGCTTGGCGCCGTTAAATCATTTCAAGTCGATGTACTTGCGCTATTCCTTGCGGGCTGTGTGATCGGACTGCTGACTTTCTCACATGTACTGTCTTGGCTATTGCGTTCATTCCGCGACTTCACATTGGTATTCTTAACCGGTTTGATGATCGGTACGCTGCCTAAGATCTGGCCTTGGAAAGAGACCATCAGCTGGCGCACAAACTCAAAAGGTGAACAAGTTCCTCTGATTCAAGAAAACCTATCACCGTTTGATTTTGAAGCGGTAACCTCTCAGCCTTCTCAGTTGGTCATGGCGATTGTGATGATGTTTGCTGCGATTGCATTGGTTTTAGGCCTGGAGAAGTTCGCAGAGCGTAACGCTGACTAATCATTCAACGTATTTCTGGAACATGTTCAGAATGGATAGAACTTAGAAATACTAAGCTCACATATCTATTAAACAGACAAAAGCGAAGCCAATGGCTTCGCTTTTTTAGTTCTACCATACGCACAAAATTGCTTTTTGATACAAGCACGTATTGAGTGGTGTGATACCATCGCCGTTCTTATAAAATCAAATGAGAACACGACATGCACCCAGCATTAAAGGTTGCTGCGCTCGGTATTGCGCTGGTCGCTGGCTTTTATGGACCACAGGCAGTCGAGCAATTTAAATCGGTAGTAGAGAGCCACTCTCCTGACGTCAACTTAGATGACTACTGCATGCTTTCAACAACATCGTGTGAGCAAGACAGCGTTGCTATGACCCTTGAGCATGAAACAGCTCAACCTCTAGTCCCAACAAAAATCAAAGTGGTGTGGGAAGGCGCGGCCTCTGAAACCTTGATGCTATCGCTGACCGGTTTAGAGATGGAAATGGGCTCAGCACGTTTCCAATTAAAAAATACTGGTAACAACATCTATGAAGGTGATGTCATTTTACCCGTGTGTACCATGGATCACATGACTTGGCTTGGTGAGCTCACCGATGGTGTTGAAACCGTAAAACCTACAATAAGGATGGCAAGATGAGTAGAAATTGGTCGTTAGCATTGGTTGTCGCTTTTGTACTTGGCTTTGGTGTCAAAAGCTATCTTGATGGGCAAAACGAAGTTCAAGAACAACACGCTGCAAAACAAGAGTTCTCCGCAACGACTCTTTTCGGCAAAGACAACCAACCAACGGAAATCTTTGACCAAACCGATGACAGAATTCGTATCGTTTACTTCGGTTTCACACGTTGCCCGGATGTATGCCCCACTTCTTTGGCTATGTTGGCCGGAGCACTTAACCAAGTTTCTGATGAAGCAAAAGCCAAGATTCGCCCAATGTTTGTTTCTCTCGATCCTGAACGTGATGCCGCTGAAGCCTCGTATGAATACGCGCAATACTTCCACCCGATGATGGAAGGACTAAGTGGTCCATTGGATGTCACAACGACTCTGGCTCATAACTACGGCGTTATTTTCAGAAAGACCAAGCTTGAAGGTTCAGAGTTGGAATACACCCTAGACCACAGCTCATATTTTTATTTTTTAAAGCCCGACGGTACCTTGATTACCAAAGTGCCGCATACGTTAACGCCAGCACCAATTGTTGAGGCTATCAACAAGCTGACGCAGTAAAACGTAAAAACAAAGAACTTAACTAATAAAGTTCGAACAAAAAGTCAGGTCCCAGACCAAAAACATAAAAATTAAGGACAACAACATGAAGTTAAAAGCACTTGCTCTAGCAGGCTTATTGCTAACCCCTTTTGCTCAGGCTAGTAGCGATATTATGGTTCATGACGCGTACGCTCGTGCAACCCCGCCTTCAGCAGTGAACAGCGCGGTGTTCACGACTCTGATAAACCACAGCGATAAAGATCGCGCTATTGTTTCTGCAACAACACCTGCAGCAGGTAAAGTAGAACTTCATGATGTAATCATTGATGGCGATGTTATGAAAATGCGCCAAGTTCAAGAAATCACCATCCCTGCAAACGGTGAAGCGGTACTTAAACCTGGCAGCCTACACATCATGTTGTTCGACCTAAAAAGTAGCCTAAAAGAAGGTGAGCAAATCGAGATGATACTGACCTTTGCCAATGGTGAAACACAGACCTTCGACGCACCAGTGAAGAAAGTGATGAGCGGCATGAAAAAGATGAACCACGACCATCATTAATCGTATTCACAATTGATAAAATAATTTAAGCCACGATGACTTCTCGCCATCGTGGCTTTTTGTTAAACTGAGCGCGCTTTTTATTCAAAGCCTGAACACATTAATAAACCAAGGAGAATAGAAGATGATTGTAATGAAAACACTAAAACTGGCAGTAAAAGTAACGCGTTAATTTGTTTGGTTAATCAAACTTTAATCTCGAACTACCAACATTAAGCCATCAGCTGGCTACCGCACACTTTTACCCGGTTTACTGTTGATCGTAAGTGATCAATATCTGCATGCCTGTAAAGCATGACTCAAATCCGGGGTCCTATCGATTTTGAATTCGACCCAAGCTCAAACATTTTTGACGTCTCGACGCTTTTTGAACTGACCAACGCTTTTCGATCTCATCGACAACCTGAGATCTTACAAGACGTTAATGCTCTCATAAGACTTTAATGCTCTCACAAGAAAAGAAAGATCGCACGTCTGGGTAAATAGACATGAATTCACAAAACGCATTTTCTCATCCAATGTCACTTCAACAACTTGGATGGCAACCTGTATTCCAACAACAACTGACACTCGAAGACTATGATCACTCCGTCATTGCTCGTATCGTCGCACATCACCGCAATGGCTATACATTAGCGTCAGAGCAAGGTGAAATTGTTCTACCCATCCACCAAAACCAACCGGCAATGACCGTTGGCGACTGGGTAATATTGAACTCTGAACTGCAATTCGATCGCTTACTAGAACGCCAATCGCTCTTTAGCCGAAAAGCTGCGGGCAGTCGTGTGGCTGAACAATATATTTCAGCCAATATCGACACAGTGTTTATCGTGGTTTCATTGAACAACGACTTTAATCTGAGTCGCATTGAACGCTACCTGGCACTCGCAAATGAAGCACAAGTTGAAGCGGTTATCGTCCTGACGAAGAAAGACTTGTGTGACGACTACGAAGACAAAGTACAACAGGTACAAAGCTTAGACCCGATGCTCATGATCGAAGCGGTCAACAGCCTAGATCAAGACTCAACCCAAGTACTTTCACCTTGGTGTAAAATCGGCAAGACCGTCGCGCTAATGGGCTCTTCTGGTGTGGGTAAGTCGACTTTGGTTAACTCATTGCTAGGTGAAGCATCGCAGGCAACTGGTGGTATTCGTGAAGACGACAGTAAAGGTCGTCATACAACCACATCACGATCACTCCACTTGCTCGCATCAGGTGGCTTGCTTCTCGACACTCCAGGAATGCGAGAGCTACAACTTGCAGACTGCGCTGAAGGCGTGAGTGAAACTTTTTCAGACGTCGAAGAGTTAGCAATGCACTGCCGCTTCTCTGATTGTCATCATGAATCAGAGCCGGGATGCAAGATAAGGGCTGCCATTGAGAGTGGTGAACTGTCTGAAAGACGATTTACTAACTATCAAAAGCTACTGAGAGAGCAAGCAAGAAACGGCGCTTCTCTTGCAGAGCAACGCGCTAACAATAAGCAGCTTTCCAAAATGTACAAAACCGTGCAGTCAGAGAGCCGTAATATTAAGAAAGGCTCAGCTTAAGCAGTTGGATATTGACGGTAATCTGAGTTAATCGCTCAACGCTGAGCTGAAACACCGAGCCCCACGTGTCAATCGCGTGGGGCTTTATCCAGGGCGGGAGCATACTTT
>NZ_JBFRPJ010000112.1:0-10434 GCF_041471945.1 Vibrio sp. 10N.261.51.A4 | reverse complement strand
CGCTGAATTGAAATGGGGCAGATCTGAGCCAGCTGGCACTTTTTGAGAAAAGTGCCACGAGTAAAACTTCAGGCCTATGAAACCTCTGGACAGAACCTTGCCAGTTACATTACTAAATTAGGATATAACGGATTAGTTGAAGTATAGGAAGTTAACGCCGCAAACAACAGCGCTTAGGTTTGGCGGTGTTTTTGCTGCCTTTTTTTAGCAAAAACAATGACAAGCCGTAATGCGTCTGATTGATTTGCCTTGTTATGTGTCAAGGGCAGCGAACAGCCCATCGCTGACTAGCGGACAAAACTCCTGAGGTAGTACCACAATTCGCCAGTTTATCGTCACATGCTTTCTCAAAAGGTTGAATCGTATCTGAATGATGGAAAAGTGCGCAATTGTATACAATGTTTCTAGTGTTCCCTGAAAATACGGTTTTTGACTCCGCGTAAGATGCTATACATTCAGGGTCATTTTCGCAAAGGTCCAAGCAGCTATTACTGGGGTTCCCTATATCGGCACCAAGCTCGTCCTCAAGAGCTATGACGGTTGCGCTAGCGACAAAGCCTCCTTCCAACTTCCAGTAATAAACCTGATCCAATTGATTTTTTTCGAGAGTCAACAGTCCGTTGTTCGGGGGGAAACCACAACTAAATGCAGTGTTTCCACTACCATCATCCAACATGAACGAAATCTGTCTGAAGTCTCCTGTTGCATTGGGGGTTATGTGCGTTACTGACGGGCAGCCTTGCGGATATTGGCCCAGGTTCGCTAATGCCTCGCATATGTGTTGATGATTCAAATCGACAGAAAGATTCTGACTAACGCTGGTTGCAGCAACAGAAGCGCAGTCATTCACATCCCATAAGCCATCAGCGTTTATGTCCTCATTGGCGTCATCCACCCGGTTTTCATTGGTATCCCAACAATTTATTCCATCTAAGCCTGTTGCGCCTTGTGGTCCAGTCGCTCCTATTGAGCCCTGTTCTCCAGTCGCTCCATCGATTGGACAGCCAGTTAACATCATGCTACCTAAGATCACCCCCCTAGTTTTATTAGTGTGTTTTGATAATTCATACTCATACTCCTTTCAATTAGCCCCAGATCTAAACTTAGTAAAGTTTCTACTAAACGTGGGGGATTCTGGTCACATAACGAGGCTGTAGAATTTCTCCTCGCCCGTCTCAATTCTGATCCTACCGCCATTTCATCATGATATGAACTTGAACGCACTAATTCCTTGTGATCTAATCTAAATTATTCGCCACGAGACACGGTTATGCCCAACTTCAAAACCGATTACTCGAACCAAAACATGTTCGTCCCTATCATCATCGATGAACAACTCATCCCCGGAACTATCGAGTATGCGATTTCTCACATTGTCGATAACCACCTCGACCTCTCGCCCTTTGATGTGCACTACCACAACGACAAAAACGGGGCGGCGGCTTACCCACCTTCCATCATGCTTAAGGTTATTTTTTACGCCTATTCCCTCGGCATGTTATCTAGCCGTAGCATAGAAAGGGCTTGCATCAACAACGTCACCTTCATGTGCTTATCGGGCGATGAACGACCGCACTTTACCACGATCGCGGCTTTCATCGCACAAATGAAGGACACCATCGAGCCACTGTTCACTCAGGTTCTCATGATATGCGATGAACAAGGCCTAATTGGCCGTAACATGTTTGCTATTGATGGCTGTAAAATTTCATCCAATGCCAGTAAGGAGTGGAGTGGCACACACGAAGAGCTTCGCCGTAAAAAAGAAAAACTACAGATAAGGCAAACGTACAGTCTAAGATTTTGAGTAGATATTCGCGCTGAGAAGGAATGGGGCAGAATTTTCTTAGCTCTTTCGCATCATAGTTTGTGATCACCAAGCGATTCTGTCGTATTTTGAATGAGTTCATAGGCGTTTTTTGCAAAATATGTTGGCCTCTATGGTTGCAATGCATGAAATATCTCCGATACTAAAACTTAGAAACTCTAAGTTTTAGGTGGCATGTGAATACAGACATTCAACTTTATTCTGACGAATCGCTTGAAAGCTTCTTGTTGCGTTTATCGCAAGAGCAAGGTTACGAGCGATTTTCTCATTTCGCCGAAGACATCTGGTTCGACACCATGGATCAGCATGAAGCGATGGCTGGTTCTTTCCCCTTAGAGCTCGAACGAGTTAATATCTACCACGCTCAAACCACAAGCCAAATGCGAGTGCGGGTTCTCATTCATCTTGAGAACCAACTAAAGCTCAATAACTTTGGTGTACTGCGCCTAGCGCTATCACATTCAAAAGCTCAATTCTCTCCGCAATACAAAGCTGTACATAGATTCGGGGTTGATTACCCTTATGCTTTTCTTCGCAAACGCTTCACGCCTATTTGCCCGCTGTGTATTGACGAAGCTCCCTACATTCGCCAGCAGTGGCAATTTATCTCTCACCAAGCTTGTGAACATCATGGCTGTAAGCTGATTCATCACTGCCCTGAGTGTAAGTCGAGGCTTGAATACCAAAGTACCGAGATTATTAGCCAATGTGAATGTGGTTTCGAACTCCGAAATTCGCCAGTAGAAGATGCGCCAGAGGTGGAGGTATTAGTTGCTCAATGGTTGTCAGGGAATGATTCAAAATCCTTGGGATTACTAAAAGGAGAAATGACGTTATCTGAGCGCTATGGCTTTTTACTTTGGTATGTAAATCGTTATGGCAATATCGATGACTTCAGTTTCGAATCATTCATCGAATACTGCGGCTCTTGGCCAACCTCATTGTGGCAAGACTTCGATGCTTTGAAAGAGAAGGCAGAACTCGTTCGAGTAAAATATTGGAAGAAGGTATTTTTCAATGAAGCCTTTGGTGCTCTGCTTAAAGATTGCCGTCAGTTACCCAGTCGGCAGCTGAGTCACAATATCGTACTTACTCAGGTGTTAGCTTACTTTACAAAGCTAGTGGCAACAGTGCCTTCAAGCGCTAAAGGAAATATCGGTGATGTACTGCTCAGCCCCTTAGAAGCTTCCACATTGCTCTCTTGTACAACGGATGAAGTGTATCGGCTGTATGAGTTTGGTGAGATTAAAGCCGCGATCAGGCCGCGAATGCATACAAAGATAGCGAGTCATGAATCGGCGTTTACTTTAAGAAGTGTCATCGAAACAAAGTTGACTCGAATGAGCTCTGAAAGTGATGGTTTAAGTGTGTATCTACCTGAGTGGTAATTATGACGAAATTAAGTGGCTTATTAGCAATTGAAGACGAGGCAGTAAAGCAGGCTGCGCTAAAGAAGATGTTCATGCCCTATACGGAAGATGTCTGTGTTGATGGGTTTGAAAAAGAAGCGTTGACGATCTTGCTTAATCTCAGTTCAAGCCATCAAGCCGATAGGTGCTCTGATTGGTTGGATGTTGCCCGTGCTAAAAGGCATTTAAAAGTGGCTGAGAACCTAGAGGCGTCCCTTGATGAAATCAAATGGTTCCACACTCATAATCTCAAGTTTCCAGACTGCCGAGTGAAAGATCAGCGAATAATTGCACAACCTCTTGCTACAACCGAGGCGTTTATCTCAAGCTTAGTATTAGAGCAAAGCTTGGGGTGGGGGCATAACTCCGCGGTGTATCGCCATACATTGTGGTTATTGAATCCTTTCCGCTGGCAATCACAGTCCGTCAGTCTTCTTTCACTTGTTCAGCAAGAAACCCCTATTTGGGTTGAGCTGCTCAAAGAATTTGGTTTAGGTGCTAATTCACTTGCTCGCTTAAAACATATAATTGAAGAACAACTTCCTGAAAATAGTTCTCCTGACAGCGTCAGTACTTACAGCAAGCAACTACGGTTTCCATGGAGGGATGATTATGTTTCGGTGACCCCAGTGGTCAGTCATGCCATCCAAAGAGAGTTAGAAGTGAGATCGAGAAGTCGAGAAAGTAAGCTCAGCTTTGTGTCTTCGTTACTGCCAAACCCGGCAAGTATCGGGAATCTGTGTGGCAGTTTAGGTGGGCATATGAAAGTCCTAAACTATCCACTAGACGTTAAACCAGCACAGGGTAGGACGTTACCTGAAAGTCGCAAAAAGAGTGGCCATTACTTTGATGACTATCAGGTAACTAACGCTAAAATCTGTCAGGTGTTAAATCATCTAATTGGTTCAGAGCCATCAAAAACACAGAAGCAAAGGGAGAGCGCTCGTAAGGTTAGAAGTAAGATATTGCGAAAGCAGATAGCCCTGTGGATGCTTCCATTAATTGAGTTAAGAGATATCGTTGACGCTGACCCCAACCAACAGCAATTGGGACATGATGACACTTTGGCTCAAGCCTTTTTGACGCTACCTGAATCGGGTCTAGGCTCCTTAGCTAGTGAGTTAAATCGTCGCTTGCATCTCTCGTTTCAGAATAACAAGTATGCTGCGAAGTTTGCCTATCATCCTAAGCTAATGCAGGTCGTCAAAGCCCAAATCGTATGGATACTTGAACAGCTCAGTAAACCAAATGGCAATGAAGATAAGGTAACGGGTGAGCAGTATATCTATTTGTCATCAATGAGAGTGCAAGATGCTGTCGCAATGAGCAGCCCATATCTGTGTGGAGCTCCTTCTTTGACGGCTATTTGGGGTTTCATGCACCATTACCAAAGAGAGTTTAATAAGCTAGTTAGTAGTGATTCCCCGTTTGAGTTTTCGAGTTTCTCTTTTTATGTTCGAAGCGAGAAGATTCAACCGACAGCGAAGCTGACTGAACCCAACTCAGTCGCCAAAGCGCGAACGGTTTCTAAAGCGAAGCGACCAACCATTCGTAGTGAACGATTGGCGGACCTAGAAATAGACTTAGTTATCAGAGTCCACAGTGACAGCCGAATTTCAGACTTTAAGTCCGCGCTTAAAACGGCACTTCCCGTAGCTTTTGCCGGAGGGGCATTATACCAACCACAGCTATCGACGCAGATTGAGTGGCTAAGGACGTTTACTAGTAGGAGTGAGCTTTTCCATGTCTTAAAAGGGTCACCAGCATACGGGCGATGGTTATATCCAAGTGAAAAACAGCCGAATGATTTTAATGATCTAGAACGTTTAATCACTAAAGATGCTGATAACTTGCCAGTTTCTATTGGCTACCATTTGTTAGAACAACCAACTAAACGGGGCAACTCAATCACCAGTTGTCACGCTTATGCAGAGAATGCGATAGGGCTTGCTCAGCGAGTTAACCCCATAGAAGTACGTTTTAGTGGAAGAGATCACTTTTTAAACCACGCCTTTTGGTCGATAGAATGCAGTAGCGAAACTATTCTTATAAAAAACTATAGGGATTAATCGTTTATGGAACTTTGCACACAGCTGAACTACGTTCGCTCTCTTTCTGCAGGCAAAGCCTATTTCTACTATCTATCTAAAAATGGTGAAATGTGTCCCCTTGAAGTTGATAGAACTAGGTTGCGCGCACCAAAAGGGGGTTATGCAGAAGCATATAAAGGGGGCAAGTTCGTAAAAAAGAATGTTGCTCCACAAGACTTATCTTACTCCAATCCTCAGTTCATCGAAGAGTGTTACGTAAAGCCGGGTGTAGATGATATCTACTGTGCATTCCCGCTTCGAATTCGAGCCAATTCTCTAACCCCTGATATCTGTAGTGACGATGAAGTGCGCAGTAAACTTTCGTTACTGGCTAATACTTATAAAGATCTCAATGGCTATCAGGAGCTCGCTCATCGATACGCGAAGAATATACTGCTTGGCAGTTGGCTTTGGAGAAACAGAGAGTGTCGACAATTGTCGATAGAAGTGACCACCAGTGATTCGCAAACCTTGATTATAGAAAACGCAACAAGGCTTTCTTGGTATGGTCATTGGGATGAGGCTTCAGCAGAATACCTAGAAAAGCTCACAGCCTATTTGATGCGAGCCCTTTCTGACCCGACCGAATATTTCTACATGGATGTCAAAGCTAAAATTGGAGTTGGTTGGGGAGATGAGGTTTACCCAAGCCAAGAGTTTTTAGATAGCCGAGAAGATGGTGTTCCGACTAAGCAGTTAGCTACCGTCGAACTATTGAACGGAAAGGAAACCGTTGCGTTTCATGGTCAAAAAGTTGGAGCCGCATTGCAATCGATTGACGATTGGTGGCATGAAAACGCAGATAAACCATTAAGAGTGAACGAATATGGGGCAGATCGAGAATACGTTATAGCAAGGCGACACGTGTCCCATGGAAATGACTTTTACCAATTAGTCAGAAATACAGAGAACTGGATTGAAAGCATGACAGCTTCTCAAGTCATCCCAAATGATGTGCACTTCATCATGTCTGTCTTGATCAAAGGCGGCCTATTCAATTGTTCTAAAGCGAAGTAAGGGATAGATATGACTAAGCGTTACTATTTCTTAATACGTTACATGCCTGCACAAGCCGACCATGAATTATTGGCAGGACGGTGTATATCCCAAATGCACTTGTTTATGGTCAATAACCGACAAGCCATGAATAAAATAGGTGTGAGTTTTCCGGACTGGAACGAATCTACAGTTGGCCAAACCATTGCCTTTGTTGCTGAAGATAAAGAGATGATGATTGGACTCGCTTTTCAGCCCTATTTCTCTGTGATGGTAAATGAAGGTTTATTTGAGATCTCCAGTGTTTGTGAGGTGCCTGACATTGCGGTTGAGGTGAGGTTTACCCGTAATCAAACGATTGGGAAAAGTTTTCTGGGCTCCAAGAAACGTCGAATCAAACGTAGCATGGCGAGAGCCGATTTCTCTGGTGATGGACAATCATTACCAGCCACTAATGAAGAGCGAATCATCGATAGTTTTCATCGAATCCCAATCTCCAGCGGTTCATCAGGGGAAAGTTATATTTTGTTTGTACAAAAGGAGTTTGTTAGAGAGCGCGTTGCAGCAAGCTTTAATAGCTATGGTTTAGCCACCAATCAAGAAAGAAAAGGCACGGTACCTGACCTACGTTTTTGACCCTTTTATGAAAGCTCTTTTTCGGAGAAGTAAAAACAAGGAGTTACAGACGTAAGAAGAAAAAGGGTATCTTGGTGAATTGTGACTTTAAGCATGCAGAATCAGATTGTTAGAGACTATATTCTACAGTGTCCTGCCGAATAGGCAGCTAAGAAAAATCTGATAACCTAGAATGCCGTTATTGCCTTGTGTCCTGCCGAATAGGCAGCTAAGAATAGGCCAGGAAGAAAGCAACCTTCCTGCTGAACAAGCAGTTAAGAATAAAAACCATCAAGTTTAAGCTTGGTGGCTTTTGTTTGTTTACAATCGGTTTTATTCGTCCCACTTTCTAACATGGAAATGCCCCATTCCTTGCCAGTAACGCTCAACCTCACAAATCACAGTGAGGTAGTTGACCTACTTTTTCTTATCTGTGTAATGTCTTTGAGGACTTACCTGTAGGATAGCTATAGCCAATGAAAGAACGTAATATATTTCAGAGTGTTAATGAGCGTGATATTGATCTGTTAGTGCTAGAGGAACTTAATGTTTCTGACTCATTTGCACAGTGGTTTGTTTGTCGTGTTCGGGAAGAATTGATCCCAGTGAAAACCCTTAGTGCTTGGCACTCTGTCATAGACACTAACCTCGGTGAGTCAGATCTTGTTTACATTTATCAATCGGATGACTTGTCTGCACAAGCGTTACTTATTGAAAACAAGATTGATGCTTCAGCTCAACTTCAACAAGGGGATAGATATAGACTTAGGGGAAAAAAAGGTATAGAAGATAGTATTTGGCAAGATTTCAGAACCTGTATCATTGCTCCAAAAGCATATATAGATAGAAATACTGAGCCATACGATGCTGCTATTTCATACGAAGAAATAATGGTTTTTCTTGTTGCACAAGGTGATAAGCGAGGACTTTATAGAGCTCAGACATTAAAGGATGCGATAGAAAAAAATCGAAGGGGCTATGTTGCAACGGTTTGTCCTAAAACAACAGAATTTGCACAAGAATACTTAGCTTATGTGTCGAAGCATTTTCCTCAGCTGAACCCTGAAAAATCGAAACCTCGAGCTAATGGGCATGACTGGATTCATTTCTATCCAAATCCACTAAATAGAAAAATACGGATCATTCATCAGATCTACGGCAAGGTCATCAAATTGCAGTTTCTAGGCCAAGCAGAAAACTTTGATGATATAAAAAATCACTTTGAGAGCTTAGAGCCTAGTGGATATAGAATCATAAAATCGGGAAAATCCGTTAATATAGAAACACCATTACCTGAAATCTCAATTACAGACCAAAGCTTTGACTCTGTGCTAGAAGAAATCGATATCGCTATAAATAAAGCTCAGCAGTTGCATTCATTAATGAAAAACTATCATTGTGCATGACCGTTAAAGAAACGATGCCATGCAAAACTGTTTATCTATCAAACTAGTGGGACTGCGCTAGCTCGCTTTTGCCCCTTTCCGTGCCAGCAACACTCAGACCCTCAATCTGCATCGATGCGCTTTGCCTTACTTTTACTCATGCTTCGAACTCTACCTTTGTGGCCAAATTAACTATGCCACTACATTTAGGTCAAACATAATTGGTGTTCAAGTTGTAGTTTCAGTTGAGAAGTCAGTGTCATTTTCATGCTACGAACCATGAAAATGACACTGACTCTCTGGAAATTAAGCATCTTCATAGTCATGGATATATCAGTGGCTAGCTACGGACGCTATTTAACTAAAGTGCTTTACTCACTCTTTCCTTCTTTTTTTCATAATTCTCCATCATTTCCTTTATCTTCTCCGACCACCTATAATTCGATATGTGCACCATATTAGTTTTTGCAAAAGCTTCCTCTAATCGATTCTTAAATTTATGATTTTCATCATATTCAGTTCCGATTTTCAAAGGACCTTCATTCAGAGAGTTTACAATAAACTCAAAGCCGGCGGCTGTTCTGACCTGATAGGTGTTTACATTTGATAAAGTGTAACCCCGCGATTGATCTCTAATGCTCTCACATCCCTTCCGAAGTATGAATCTTATGGGTTGATTATTGATGTCAATAATAGCCTCTGAGCCTACTTGGTCTTTATCATCTGGTTTCATACCACAGGCGAGGTTTGTGCCCGCGGTTACGTAATTAAGAATATAACCTCCTTGTTCAGACATGGAGAACCTCAACCATGATTGTGTTTTCTCATATCCTTCGTGAAAAAGTTTTGCTGAACTTCCCTGAACTTCAACACTATTACCGATGACCCTCCAAGGCTCATTTGCATAGCGGTCAATACTGATTCTTTTATTGCTTGGTATGCAACCTGGTTTGTATTTCTCGGAGAGAAAGTAGCACGCACCTTCCTTTGAACTGTAGTCTGAGTCACATTGCATCCAAGCATTATCCCATTGCTGGTTGCACTGACTAGCAAGTAGATTGCTTGAAGTTAGAGTGGCTAGAAGAAAAAAAGGTATACACATTGATTTTTCTCATAATGAATTTTTATTTAAGGAATGTAGCTTATTCGGCTGTGTTACATAGGCTAGCTATATCGCAATTACAAAGCTACTTGATAATTGCTTCACAAAGTTAATGAATGATCTGCACCTGCAAAACTGGATACTTCACTAAGTGGTTTTCTCATACCTAACGTTATCCGCACCTTCCTAATTAAAGTGATTACTCTATGTAACTTCTGTCCAGAAACGTTTTTAAAATTGATCAAACTCTATTGTCCTCCGACAACAATGGCTAGATATAGAGCGAGCATAGGGTCAGATAGAGTTTAAAAGTAGGTAGTGGTTAGGGGGGAGTTGGTGATCTTAATTACACATCCCTGTGTAACGTATTTTGAATGTCAGCTGGCTTTAAAGAGCTTCATAAATTGACTAAAGCGTGGAATCAGGTTTTGCACAGTCGGCGCATCGGGAATCTCATTTACAAAAATCATAAAGCGCTGTGCTTTACTTTTATCACCTTGAGCAGTCCCTGCTAGTATTGCTTGAGCCAAAATTACATGCTCAGCGGTAACGTCCTTATTCGAAAATTCGTGAATCAACATAGAAAATCCTAATAAGTATAAATACGGATATAATAATACAATATATTAATGTTTATATCGATAGCTTATGGCATTCATCAATGTCAGATTTGTGTAAAAACAATACTGGACAGTGAGCTTAGTGACTTTCCATACTTATGCTAATTCGTGATTTGCTAATACTTGGTTCTTCGAAACTCATTTATGTCCAAAAGTTTGTTACACACATGTCGATTATGTCTGCTAGAGGATTAATTGGAGCGTAGTAAATTTACTACGTTGAATCTTAGTCGTTGTTCAAATTTGCAGACTTTCGATGCAATGTTATGCGAACTTATACTGCAAATAGTATTGTAAGTCTTTGATGGTTGGTTCGAGTTATGCTGACTTATCCTGCAAGCATCACCTTAAAAAAGCCGCTCTTTATGAGCAATGCCGTTCGGATAAGC
>NZ_JBFRPJ010000111.1:0-30036 GCF_041471945.1 Vibrio sp. 10N.261.51.A4 | reverse complement strand
ATTGCTAATTCTTGTTCAAGCATAAAAAAATCCCCATCAACGTTGTTGATGGGGATTATCTGCTAACTGCAGGATCGTTCAAGTCTTCTTAAACGATCGGCATTACCTATATAGGTGCCTTTTTTATTTTTTGAGGTAGTTAATCCGCTCAAAGCGCCATTTGGAAACCAACCCTCTAATATAGAGGACACCTAAAATAGGCGCACCTCAACATTACAACGGGCTAAACACACTCTTGTTCATTTTGTCGAACCCGAGCCGCGAGTTGGCGATATTGATCGGCGATGGTCTCTCCAAAAACAGGGTCATCTTCCGGTTGAAGCCATTGAGACTCCACTTCTTGCCAATCTTTCACCGTGAACGCCTCAACAATCATGGGTAGCACATGCTTCTCTTCATATTCCATGTGCTTTCGCTGAGCCTTAACAAACGCTTCAAGCTGCTCAATAAAGACTTGCTGAGGAACCACCGCATCTTGAAGGATCATATCGACCAAACCTAAAAAGTCCGCCGTTTTCTCAGAAAGCAATTGATGCTCTAACTCCAAGTCTTCAATCGCTTGCTCGCTGCCATATTGCTTAAGATAGTAGCGATAAATGACGTCTTCTTTAGGGTGATGCACTTTGTCTGAATGGTTCATAAGGTAATGAACCACCTCTGCGATCAGGCTATAGTTTATTTCTCGCTCCTGTTTCAGAAACTCTAACTTACTGTTGAGTATCGCGAGTAAACGAGCCATATAGCCATGCTCTCGTCTTATCCTTTCAATCATCATAGTATTGCACTCCATTACACCTACTATTTATAAGTGTATATGAATATGCTGATTTATGATTTGACCCTGCTCAGAAAACCACCAACCTACACTTCTGTTGGTAAACGCCAGTCAATAGGTTGTTGATCCATAGAAGAAAGCAGCTTGTTGGTTGTAGAGAAATGCTGACAACCGAAGAATCCACGGCGTGCCGATAATGGCGATGGGTGAGGTGCAACCAACACATGATGCTTGTCGTCATCAATCGCTTGACCTTTCTTCTGGGCGTGTGCGCCCCACAACAAAAAGATGATCGGTTCAGAGCGCTGATTGAGCTCAGCAATAATGGCATCGGTAAAGGTTTCCCAGCCACACTTAGCATGTGAGTGTGCTTTTGCCTCTTCGACTGTAAGGACTGTGTTCAACATCAACACCCCTTGCGATGCCCAAGAATCGAGATAACCATGACTAGGAATCTCAAAGCCCTCTATATCTTGTGCAAGCTCTTTGTACATATTGCGTAGAGAAGGTGGGATTTTCACACCAGGAAGCACTGAGAATGCTAAGCCGTGAGCTTGGTTAGCACCGTGATAAGGATCTTGCCCTAAGATAACCACTCGCACGGATTCGAAAGGCGTCATATCAAAGGCACTGAACACCTGTTCTTGTGGCGGGTAGACGGTTTTACCACTATTACGTTGCTGTTCAACAAACGCGAGGACACTCTGAAAGTACTCTTTATCACGTTCATCATTAATAATGGATTCCCAAGTCTTTGGTGCGCTCATCGTTTTACTTCCCAATCATCAAGGTTTCTAGCGGCTTTCGCCAGACAAAAAAATAGCTGTATCGGCTAACTGTCCTAAATAAGGCTCTAGTTATACCTCATACAGCTATCAATAAACATGATGTGTAGGGTTCACTTGTTGATGAATCATAATAATCAGTTCAAGTTGTGCTTATCTCGATTAACCACTTTTCTGCTGTGTACGATGGTGGCCGTGGTTATGCACGTGACGGTTTGGTGTAGGTAAACGGCGTGCGACAGCAATAGTTGAAGTTTGGGTGATTGAATACATAAAGGCACCTCCTCTAAGACATCGTGAACTACATATTCACTTTAATACTATGAAAGAAAGGTGCCAATTTTTAGAAATAGACGGAAATAAATTTCCCCCTCTATTATTACGCTTGTTCGCTCGCTAGCGTTGCTGAGCGATGAAACATTCTAAGTTGTTGAATTTCCTCTTTCCAGATCGTCGAATCAATGGTTTCCAAGATAAGAGGGATACCATTAAAGCGAGAATCAGAGGCAATATACTCAAAACAATCCCAGCCAATTTCGCCTTTTCCTAAAGAATGGTGTCGATCGACTCGGCTCGCGAACTCAGCTTTTGAATCATTGATGTGCATTGCTCTTAGATAGTGCATACCCACGATGCGGTCGAACTCAGCAAAAGTATGCTCACACGCCTCTTTTGTACGTAAGTCATAGCCAGCAGTAAACGTATGGCAGGTGTCTAAGCACACACCAACACGTGACTTATCTTCTACCTGTTCGATAATCTCTGCTAGATGTTCAAACTTCCAACCCAGATTAGTGCCCTGCCCAGACGTATTCTCGATCACTGCGATTACGTCAGGTACCGCTTGATGAGCTAGGTTGATCGATTCAGCGATCTTCGCCAAACATTCGCTTTCTGAGATTTTCTTTAAATGACTCCCAGGATGAAAATTCAAAAGCGTTAATCCAAGTTGATTACAACGCTCCATTTCATCAATAAAAGCCGCGCGTGATTTCTCTAGCTTCTCTTCTTCTGGTGCTCCTAGGTTAATAAGGTAGGAGTCATGAGGAAGAATGTGCTCAGCACCGAAGCCCAACATTTTGCAATTAGCTTTAAAGGCACCAATGGTTTTCGCTTCTAGCGGTTTTGCCGCCCACTGTCTCTGGTTCTTGGTAAACAGTGCAAACGCATTGGCGCCAATTTCACGTGCACGCATAGGCGCCTGATCAACTCCACCAGCAGCCGAGACATGAGCGCCAATAAACTTAATATTTGTTTCCGGTTTTGAGGATGAATTATTGTTTGTCATTAAATCACTTTACACTTTCAGAATGCTTAATAAATAAAGGGTCGTATCGGTTGTAGTTCAATAAAAACACAACAAATGTAGTAAACTTACAACAAATATGACTGTTAAATATTTTTTATACTTTAAAATATTTTGTAATTACTTTGTTTTCAAAGGTTTTATTGATTTACCTCAATATAATCACCTTTGTAAAAATATGGTTTTTGGTTGTTTTTTGACTTAAATCAATGCTAACCTTACTAATATTAGGTATATATTACCCAGCTCAATAAAAATCGAAAGTTAACACCATAATCAAACCACATTCAGTGGACTAGGAGATAGTTATGATCCAAGGTATTCAAATTACTAAAGCAGCAAACGATGACCTACTAAACTCAATCTGGCTACTAGATAGCGAGAAGAATGAAGCTCGTTGTGTTGTTGCTACTGCAGGTTTCGAAGCTGACCAAGTTATCTCAGCTGCAGACCTAGGCGAGTACGAAAGCCGTGAAGTTGCAATCGAAGCAGCACCACGCATCGAAGGTGGTCAACACCTAAACGTTAACGTTCTTAAGCGTGAAACGCTAGAAGACGCAGTTGCTCACCCAGAGAACTACCCACAGCTAACTATCCGTGTATCGGGTTACGCTGTACGTTTCAACTCTCTAACAACTGAACAGCAACGTGACGTTATCGCACGTACGTTCACTGAGTCTCTATAATTTTTAGAGCTTAAATTAGAATACAAAAACGGCGCTCATTGAGCGCCGTTTTTATTTGTTCGAAAAACAAATGGACGTTACGGTTGAACTCGACGAAGCACAGCTTTTAGCGCTTCAAAATCGTTATCAAGATCTTCAGACAACAATTCCATCGCCGCGTGTTTTGCTAGCGGGCCAGGCAGTTCGATATCAGAACCTAGGATGTCATCAACCACTTCTTTGAATTTCGCTGGGTGTGCTGTACACAGGAACAAGCCAGTTTCGTTCTCTTGCAGTTGCTCTTCCAGTAGACGGTAAGCAATCGCACCATGTGGTTCACATAGGTAACCTTGTGCTTTTAGGTCGCGAACTGACTCAGCGCTCTGCTCGTCAGATACTTTACCTTTGCCTAGTGTATCTAAGCCCCAACCTTTCAGTTGGCAAAGCTCTTCGATACGAGGCCAGTTGTTTGGTTGGCTTACGTCCATCGCGTTCGATGTTGTCGCAACAGTCGGTTTTGGATCCCATTGACCTGTTTCTAGGTAACGAGGAACAGTGTCATTTTCGTTAGTTGCTGCGATAAAACGCTTAACAGGTAGACCTAGCGCTTTAGCCAATAGACCAGCCGTTAGGTTACCAAAGTTACCACTTGGTACAGAGACAACGAGGTTTTCACGTTGCTCTTTAGTCAGCTGAGAAGCCGCCTCAAAGTAGTAACAGATCTGAGCCATTAAACGGCTGATGTTAATCGAGTTTGCCGAATTAAGACCGATCTCTTTACGCAGTTCAGCGTCATCAAATGAGTCTTTAACCAGAGCCTGACACGCATCAAAGTCACCATCGATAGCGACAGTGTGAATGTTCTTACCCAGCGTACAGAAAAGCTTCTCTTGCAATGGGCTGATCTTGCCTTTCGGGTAAAGAATCACAACATTGATGTCTTCCATGCCGTAGAAAGCATGTGCAACCGCCGCACCAGTATCACCTGATGTTGCTGTTAAGATCGTGATTTGACCACCATCTGAAACGGCTGCTAAAGACTGAGCCATAAAGCGGCCACCGAAATCTTTAAACGCCAGTGTAGGGCCGTGGAAAAGCTCAAGCGCGTAAACGCCGTCTTTTACTTGGTTGATTGGTGCAGGGAATTGGAACGCTGCATCCACCATTTGGTCGATCTGTTCTTTTGGTAATTCATCGCCAATCAATGCTGACAGAATTTTTGAGCTACGAGGGACAAAGTCCTCTGCTAGCAGCGCATCGATATCATCAAACTTTGGTAGCTCAGATGGAAAAAATAGACCTTGATTACGACCTAAACCTTGACGAACGGCTTGGCCAAAAGAGACTTGCTCGTCATTTTCTTTGATGTTGTACAGCTTCATAACTCACTTCCTGTAACGATCGAACCTTGCTTATCTAGGCGACAAACGTGAACGAATCCTTCTTCATTTTGTACGTAATTTTGTTCTAACCAGCGTGCAACACGCTCGGCGACATCTTGTTCTTTGCAAATGCTAAATAGAGTTGGACCGCTACCGGAGATCCCAGTAGCCAGTGCTCCAGCTGAAGTGGCGTATTTACGCGCATCAGCAAACCCTGGAAGCAGTTTCTCACGATATGGTTCAGCAATCACGTCTTTGATCATCTTCGCTGCTAGCTCTGGCTGACCAGAGTGGCACGCGTGGATAAAACCCGCTAGATGACGGCCATGGGCAATCACATCCTGACGACGATATTGAGAAGGAAGAATTTCGCGAGCTTCAGCCGTTGAAACCTTAATACCCGGATACGCCATTACCCAATACCAGTCATCAAAACACGGTACTTCTTGGCTAATGATACCTAACTCTTCAAGCATTAACTGCACACCACCAAGGTAACATGGAGCAACGTTATCATAATGGATACCGCCTGAAATCTTACCTTCCATTTCGCCCATTAGAGCAAGCAGTTCAGTCTCATTCAGTGGCTGGCCATGAAAACGATTTAGCGCATCCAGTGCCGCGACAATTGAACATGCACTTGAACCTAGACCAGAACCAATAGGCATGTTCTTTTCGAGTGTCATTTCTAAAGGCTTTAGCGCAACGCCTTTTTTATCAAGCTCTCTAGAGAACACCACCCAGCAGTCGTAGACGATGTTTTCTTTGGCTTCAGTCGGCAGCTTAGAAACAAAGCTGCCTGCTGTTTTTAGCGAGAATGATTCCTCGCCTGCTTTAACCATTACTCGGTCACCCAGCAGTGTGCCATCCACTGGAGACACAGCGGCCCCCAGCACATCAAACCCTACACTGACATTACCGATTGATGCAGGAGCATAAACGACAACATCCATATCACTTGAACTCATTCCTAAACTCCTAATTTCCAACCAAGAGTACGCATCACATCAGAGAATACGCCAGCTGCTGTTACTTCAGTACCCGCGCCGTAGCCACGTAGTACTAGAGGGATTGGTTGGTAGTAACGGCTGTAGAATGCTAATGCGTTCTCGCCATCTTTAATCTTGAACATTGGGTCGTCGCCATCAACAGCAGCGATACGAACCTTACACTTACCTTCAGCGATTTCACCCACATAACGAAGTACTTTACCTTCTTCTGCTGCGATAGCTGACTGCTCTTTGAAGTAAGCATCCGCTTCTGGTAGGCGAGCCATGAACTCTTCAACCGTACCTGAGTCATCAAAACCTGGTGGCAGAGCTTGGTCTACTTCAACATCTTCAAGTTCAAGCGCCATGCCTGCTTCACGAGCAAGAATAAGCAACTTACGCGCCACATCCATACCAGATAGATCATCTCGAGGATCCGGTTCAGTGAAGCCGTTATCTTTTGCAATATTGGTTGCCTGGCTCAGTGTCATACCTTCATCAAGCTTGCCGAAGATGTAAGACAGTGAACCTGAAAGAATGCCGTTGAACTTCTCAAGTTCATCACCTGCAGAGATAAGGTTCTGTAGGTTTTCGATGACCGGTAGACCTGCACCTACTGTTGTCTCGTACATCAGCTTACGACGTGAGTTGCGTGCAACTTCACGAAGCTGATGGTAGTAAGCCATGCTTGCTGTGTTTGCTTTCTTGTTTGGTGTTACTACGTGGAAACCAGCCGCTAGGAAATCAGCGTACTGCGCCGCAATACCTTCGCTAGACGTACAATCAACCAATACTGGGTTGATGATGTGGTTACGTTGAACCAAAGCCGCTAAACGCGCTAGGCTGAACTCTTCAGTCGCACTCGACATACGGTCACGCCACTGCTCTAACGGTAGACCATCGCTGTCTAGCAACAAACCTTTACTGTTTGCTAAACCACATACGCGAATCACGATGCCTTTTTCAGCCAGTTTGCCTTGCTGACGTTGGATCTGGTCAACAAGCTCGCCACCAACACCGCCGACACCCACAACGAATACATCTAGGAAGTGCTTAGAGTTAAATAGGTTCTCGTGACACGCTTTGATTGCTTCAGAGATTTTGTCTTCAGGGATAACCGCTGAAATAGCGCGCTCTGAAGAACCTTGAGCAATAGCAACAATGTTGACGTTCACTTCAGCTAAAGAAGAGAAGAACTGAGATGCTACGCCACGTGAAGTGCGCATACCGTCACCCACCAGCGTTACAATCGCAACGTCATCCATGAACTCAACCGGCTCTAACAGGCCATCTTTAAGTTCAAGTTCAAACGCGTCTGACAACACTTGTTTCGCTTTCACCTTATCAGCCGATTCAATACAGAAGCTGATGCTGTACTCAGAAGAAGATTGAGTAATAAGGACAATAGAAACGCCAGCAGAAGACATCGCGCCGAATACACGACTCGCCATACCTACCATGCCCTTCATGCCTGGGCCTGATACGTTAACCATGGTTAGGTCACTTAGCGTCGTAATACCTTTGATTGCTAGGTTATCTTCGCCAGTGTCTTGGCCAATCAAAGTACCTGCGCCTTGTGGGTTGAAGCTGTTTTTGATCAGACAAGGAATGTGGAATTGCGCAATAGGAGCAATGGTTTTCGGGTGTAGAACCGAAGCACCAAAGTAAGAAAGCTCCATCGCCTCTTGGTAGCTAAGAGACTTAAGAAGACGAGCATCATCCACTAAACGCGGGTCACAGTTGTAAACGCCGTCTACATCTGTCCAGATCTCACAGCAATCAGCACGTAGACATGCCGCTAGAACTGCAGCTGAATAATCAGAGCCGTTACGGCCAAGTGTGACTAGCTCACCTTTATCGTTACCTGCTGTAAAGCCCGGCATGATATTTACGTGACCTTTAGGCAGTGGCGACTGACGGAAGTTCTGAGTTGAAACGTCCACATCGACCATCGCTTCAAGGTGATCGCCTTTAGCGTATAGGTATTGGACAGGGTCAATCAGGCTTGCTGGTTGGCCTTTCGCTTCCAGTACCGCTTTCATTAACTGGATAGAGATTCGCTCACCTTTACTGATGATGCGAGCATTAACGTGGTTCGGGCACATACCAAGTAGGTTGATGCCATTCACGAACTGCTTTAGCTGAGCAAGAGAGGTATCCACCTGCTCTTGAAACGCGGCACCATCGATAGAAGGCACGACCGCTTTGATCTCTGCAAACAGTGTGTTAAATGAAGATTCGATCTCTGTAATCTGTGCGTCAGCTTCACCATTTTTCAGTGCAGCTTCAATAACAGCGACCAACTTATTGGTTGTTTTTCCTGGAGCCGATAGTACAACGGCTAGCTCTTCTTGCTGGGCATTATTAGCGATGATATCAGCCGCTCGTAAAAAACGATCTGCATCAGCTAATGATGAACCTCCAAACTTTAAAACGCGCATCCCTTTCTCCATAAGTCATAAAAATGGTACAAAAAAAGGCCTGTATCTTGTTGGATACAGGCCTTTTTTTTAAAATCCGTTACTTAGCAGCCTGCCCCAACAATGTTAATGTCGGTAATAATAATGGTTGTGGTCATTACTAGGTGGCTTACGTGCTGCATATCAAATTCTCTGCTTGTGCTTTACTCTACGTGTATCAATTTTTACCACTGGACGTCAATGAAAAGTTGCGTTTTTTTTACATTCGCACCGTTTTTCAGAGCAAACCGTCATTTAAGGGATAAAACACCCTGCATAAACCTTCACTTAAGATACTGGATTTACTCATTGAACAGGCAAGAGTAATCAATTGCATATATAGTCATAACAAAATGCTATATCGATTGTGCAGCGAACGTACAAGTTCTGTGCTTTAATTGAACGATAACGTTCGAAGAACAATAATAATGACATCAGGAGTGGCAAATGAAGAGATTACTTATTCTTTTGGCTTTTGCTATGCCTGTTGTTTGTTCAGCGAATAGCTTGCCTCTACTACCCAGCCAGATCGATAGTTCTTCTCATAAATTCTTTATCTCCACACAAAACGCGTCGAGTGAAAGCTTCGATACTTGGAAGATAGACAGTGGCTACTCTTATAGCTTGTTTTCAGATGTGGATCTTTACGTCGGTACACGTATCAATAGTGCGGCACTGAAACAGGAAAGTGGATTCTTGAGTGGTGTCAGTTATCAGTTCTCAGAAAGAGTCTCTTTTAACAGTTCTCTACACACCTATAAAGACGAGACCGAAGACAATGAGAAATCGGTAGCCGCAGAGGTTTCCAGCCGAGTGCAACTAACAGATAACCTAGATTTGCATGCCACCCTTGATTATGAAGAGTGGCAGCAAGGTGTTGAAGTGGGACTAGGGTTTCGCTTTTAGTCTCTTTAGCTTGTTCTTTATTAACAGATTAGTGCGGATTGAGATCCAAACTTTTAGTACATCACAAACCATTCCCCGTTCTAATCTATCAACGGCATTCAATTTGAGTCAGTTACGATTCAATTAACAGCTCAGATGAAATTAACACGCCATTCCAATCGGCATAAATATAGTCACCAGGCTGAATCAGTTGATTATGTATAGAGAGTGTCACATTCACTTGGCCGACACCGCGTTTCTCTGTTTTGAATGGCGATGCACCTAACGCCTGAACGCCAAGGTCCATTTGCGACATCATGCCTACATCACGCACCGCACCGTTTACAATCACGCCTTCCCAACCGTTTTCTATCGCGAGAATAGCGAGTTGATCGCCAAGCAGCGCCTTCTGGCATGAGCCATTTCCGTCAACGACAAGCACTTTGCCACAGCCGTCGGTCTCTAAAACCTCGCGAACCTTGGAATTATCGTGATAACAACGAACTGTTACAATTTTTCCAAAGAACGCACCACGTTGGCCGAAGTTCTGCAATGGCATGTTCAGTAGGGTGACTTCGCTTTCAAACTCATCACACAAGTCGGGTGTTATATCGTGCATATATCCTCCGTGAGTAAGGCGTTACCGGTTATGTCAGGCTAGCCTCTATGCTTTTATATGTTATTAAAATTAATCCTTTGTTTTCATTGTTCTATGCTCAATTTATTACTCAATAAAAGTTGATTGAGCATATTTATCTACTAGACTCTTAAGACAGCTTTCAGCTTCCTTGGTTCATAATCCGGTCTTTAGCAGGCAAGATGTGCGAAGCATCTCGAATAATCATTCTTGTTTTGGTGCTAAATAGTCACCATAACATTGGTTAAGTTGTAGCCATACTATTAAAGTTTGTTGCGATACGGCAATTGATGTAAATCAACAAAGTGAATGGAATTAACATTCTCGCGTTGTTAGCATGCTGTTAACATTATAGAATCCACTCCAATCACTAAAAGAATGATTGAAAGGCGTACTGGATCTACGTTATTGGGCAATACTTCAAGGAAGGCAGATAGCTGGAAGTAAGTGTTTTTTTGAAAACTTTAAGTTATCATCAAAAATACATTACCTGTATGTTATGTTTTTGCCTAGAATTTATTCTATTAGCACAGTTTCGTCACAAATTTAGGTACCGCCAAATGCAAACCCCGCAGATTCTTATCGTTGAAGATGAGCAAGTAACTCGTAACACTCTAAAGAGTATTTTTGAAGCAGAGGGATATGCTGTTTTTGAGGCTAGCGACGGTGAAGAGATGCACCAAGTGCTATCTGACAACCAAGTTAACCTTGTAATTATGGACATCAACCTTCCAGGTAAGAATGGCCTACTACTTGCGCGTGAACTACGTGAGCAAGCAAACGTAGCGCTTATGTTCTTAACTGGTCGTGATAATGAAGTTGATAAGATCCTTGGCCTAGAGATCGGCGCTGATGACTACATCACTAAGCCTTTCAACCCTCGTGAACTGACTATCCGTGCACGCAACCTTCTGAACCGTTCAATGAGCACAAGCTCTGTTCAAGAAGAGAAGCGTAGCGTTGAGAAGTATGAGTTCAACGGTTGGGTACTAGATATCAACAGTCGTTCTCTGGTTAGCCCAGATGGCGAAGGCTACAAGCTACCTCGTTCAGAGTTCCGTGCTCTACTTCACTTCTGTGAGAACCCAGGTAAGATCCAAACACGTGCTGACCTTCTTAAGAAGATGACTGGCCGTGAGCTTAAGCCACACGATCGTACTGTAGACGTAACAATCCGTCGTATTCGTAAGCACTTTGAATCTGTTTCTGGTACGCCAGAAATCATCGCAACGATTCACGGTGAAGGCTACCGCTTTTGTGGTGACCTAGAAGACTAATTCGATTCGCGCCTCTTACCATTTAGCACTACTCACCAGTAAGTGTTTTGAACACTAGAAGCGTCATCAATAGTTATTAAAAAGGGAGAATGCCAACGCATTCTCCCTTTTTTATTGTTCTTAATTGGATAAGATTTTAGTAAACCGTATCCACCTTAACGTCTTTCTCTACTAACCACTTCACGGTTTCGCCATCTTTAAGTTCCACCGCCACATCAACAGGCTTGTCACTGTCGATTTCTAGCTGCCATACAAACGCGACTTCCCATTGAGTTTCACTGTGTGTTCTTAAATCAAGATCGTCAGCCGTTACCAACAAGGTGTCTGCACCCTGTTTAACCGTAACACTTTCAACCGCAAGCGTTGCTGGCAGTTGTGAGTCTGACTCTAGGTAGATAGCACCATGTAGGGTCTTATCTTGAGTCTCGCCAATCGTTGGCATCTTGTTGTGCCAAAGGTTGCTTTTCATGGTAACTGTTGCTGCAGATACTTCGACTTGATTATCTTGCTGCCATTCTACTTGTGGCGCAGAACAACCCGCTAATGCCACTACACATGCGGCGAATGCTAATTTTTTCATTATTCTTCTACCTTTGATTTAACCAACTCTTTAAAACTTCAATGTCATTCTGGTATTCGTTATTTATCTCATCAACCCAATCTGAAATGTTCTCCCACCACGCAGGCAAATCTGGAGATTGAGCTTTCTGGGCAACTTGTTGGATGCGTTTCAGACCAATAGAACCTGCAGCACCTTTAATCTTATGTGCCTCAGAGACGATACTGGCTTTATCTTTCGCGACCATGTTGGAGTTCAATATTTCCATATACTCCGGCATCATATCTTCGAACATCGCGATGCTATCCAAAACCGGTTTCGGTCCAACAATATCAACATAAGACTCTAGCATATCAATATCAAGCAAAGTGGTATCAATTTCTGAAAGAAAAGGCTTACTCGCGTCGACTTTATCAATGCTCTCAACCTTATCGGTGCCCGCTACCTTCTCAATTACCTCTGGTGCATCTTCGATAAGTTCACTGATGACATCTTGGATAGCTCGAACCGACAAAGGTTTACTGATCGCTTCGTCCATGCCTTTCTGGAAGTACTCTTGCTTGTTGTTTAATACGTTCGCAGTTAACGCCACCAAAGGCGGTAGCTGGCTGTATTTCTCGCGGTAGTATTGAGCAATATCGAAACCCGTCATATCTGGCAGTTGGATATCCAACAACACCAAATCATAGTCTTCAGGATTGAAAGCAATTTGCGCCTCTTTACCCGTCATCACGACTGTCACTTCATGGCCAAGGCTTTCAAGTAGAGAGCGAGCCACTGTGATATTGAGTTCAATGTCTTCGACCATAAAGATCTTAAGATTCGACTGTTTTCTTGGCGTTTTGATCAGAGCCTGAGTATCGTGATTCACTGGAACTCGAATCGAAACCGTAAAGGTACTGCCAAAGCCCTCTTCACTGATGACTTCAATGTGGCCATCCATCATATTAATTAGCTGTTGAGAGACAGCGAGACCAATACCCGTGCCGACAGCGTGCAAGTTGTCCGTGCCCGATTTCACCTGATAGTACATCGCGAAGATCTTCTCGATTTCACTTTCAGGGATACCAATACCAGTATCTTCCACTTCCATCGTAATGTTGGCAAAGTCACCATCAATGTCGGCGCTGACTGTCATCACCACTCCACCATCTTTGGTGAACTTCATCGCGTTACTAACAAGGTTCCACAGTACCTGTCTAAGACGAGTACCATCCACCTCAACAGCAGCTGGAAGATCAGACAATCTTTCTAGATCGAACCTTAACCCTTTCTGCTCAGCCATCAACGCAGAGATACTTTCGATCTCGACAACGAAATCTTCAAAGTTAATAGGCGTAGGGAAGAGTTCAAGCTTACGGCGGTCGAACTTATCCATATCAATAATATCGTTGAAGATATTACCCAGTGTCACCGCGCTCACCTTGATGGTTTGCATCTGCTTGCGCTGTTCGGTGGTCAGTTGGCTATCAAGCAGCATGCGGCTCAAGCCAATGATGCCGTTGAGCGGCGTTCTTAACTCGTGGCTAATAGTTGAGATAAAGGTGGTCTTATCGCGGCTGGCTTTTTCTAACGACTCTTGATGCTCTTTACGTTCAGTAATATCGCGGCCAAAACCAACCAAGCCCAAGTGACGACCATCTTTGCTGTAGAAAGGCACTTTACGCAGTTCGAAGTAACTCTTGCGGCCATCTGGGTATTCAAGCCATTGGTCATAAGTCAGTGCTTGGTTGTCAGCAAATACTTTCTTATCGGTTTCAACAACTTGCTGAGCGACCTCTTTACTGTAAACATCCCAAGGAGTTAAACCAACTAGCTCTTTTTCTGTTTTACCAGTGAGCTCTTCAACCGCACGGTTACAACCAGAGAACACACCATCTTCATTACGGTAGTAAATAAGGTCAGGCGAGGCATCGATAAACGAGCGTAACAGTGCAGTACGTTCTGCGAGTTCAAGCTGAGTACGCTCGCGCTGGAACACCTCGTTTTCGAGATCTTGCATTGCTTCTGCGCGCGCTTCTTCCGCTTTTTCACGCTCTTCAATTTCTTGATTAAGCTTCTCGATATTGAGCTGCATTTTATTGTTGAGTTCTTGGTCTCGCTCACGCATGTCGCCAAGTTTAGAGACCAATTTCGCTAACCTTTGACGTGATTCTTCCAACTGGTCCACGACCACTGACAGAAAATAAACCGCCCAAGGCGTGATCACTAAACCGAAGAAAACTGAACGGACAATGTCGATGTCATCAACATTGCCTTTGAGTGCAAGGGTGATACCGACTTGCACAACAACAGCGAGGGCAACAAGCGCTAGGGCGAGTAAGATAGAAAAGCGGACAATCCCCAGTTTTACGAGTAGATCCACGTAATACTGGGCAAGATTTTTCATGGGTTTCATTTAGCGCTCCATGCGATAAGACTAGCAACATTCTACCCTGTTTGAAGATGGGAGGTAAGCTAGCTACATCACACGCAGCAAGTGTTCAGCGGTAATTTCGAAGGTTAATTAACCAATACAAATACTAACTAAGCAAAAATAGCCGGGGATAATCAAATTGCCAATTTTATAGCGTTAGCGAATTGAGTATGGATGCACCATTGAACGGTTGCGACCGTCTGATTTCGCTTGATACAACGCACTATCAGCCAAGGCAACAGCCGATTCCATTTCATCATCAGGTGTAGGAATGTAAGAGATAATACCAATACTCACCGTGATGAATTCAGAGACTGTCGACTTCTCATGCGCAAGTTCCAATTTTAGGACTTCATCATGAATACGCTGCGCCACCAGCTGAGCACCTTCGGTCGTTGTATTTGGCAGAATAAAGCCGAACTCTTCACCACCATAACGAGCCACACAATCAGATGAACGATTCAACACCTGCTTAAATGCCTGAGAAACCTGAATCAAAGCATCATCGCCTTGTTGGTGTCCGTAAAAGTCGTTGTAGCCTTTAAAGAAGTCGATATCACATAGCATGATCGTCAGTGGCAGCTTCTCACGCACATGATAATGCCACAGTGTAGAGAGCTGTTCATCGAAACGACGTCGGTTAGACACTTTAGTCAGGCTATCCATAAAGCTGAGGCGTTCAAGTTCAAGGTTGGCTTCTTCAAGCTTTTGTTCTGCTAGATAACGCTCTGTAATATCACGCGCCATGATCAACACACCATTAGTGCTCGATGCTGGATCTCTAAACGGTGATTTGACTACATCATACCAAGTAAATGTTCCATCACTTGAGACCACTTTGTCGATATAACGCAGTGATTTACTTTGATGAAGCACTTGATGATCGGTTTCTGATATTCGCGTATAGATGCTATGTGGCACCACATCTTGTAAACGTTTACCGATCAAGTCACTGACTTCAGAGATACCCAGCGCAGCCACAAATGGTTTATTACACGCTTGATAAACCATGTTTTCATTAAAGATACCAATCGAGTCTGGGCTGGCCTCCAGGAGGTTTTGCAAGATGGTGTCACGCTGCGCAAGTGCCACTTCGGTATCTTTTCGCTTCTCCATCTCGCCACGCAGTTTCTGCTGCATGTCATGCCAATCGGTCACATCATGACTAATAGAGAGCGTGCCGATGGTTTCTCCATCTTGGGAAAGCAGCACACTTTGGTAGGTTTCAAGCAAGCAGCTTTTTCCATCTTGATCTGTAGTCCAAGAGCGTTCACTTACACGACCTTTTAATACTCCACCAGAAACACTCAGGGTGCCCTCTTCAGCACGACCATGCCAAAACTTTTTAAACGAGCGATTACTCGTCACTAACTGACCTTTCTGATCTTTCACGTAGATCAGCTCAGACAAAGAATCCAAAGCGGTACGAGCAACATTCAGTTCTCGAACTTCTTGGGACAGTTCTTCGTTAGTGTTTTTATAAGATGAGGCGTGAATCATCCAAGCCTGCTTATTTCTAAAATGGATCTTACGACCGATCAAGTTGATCTTGAACGACTCAAATTCAGAAAGCGCCCACAGGGAGACCTGCTCGAAGGCTCGAGAGTTGATGTGGTTGGTTAAGTAGTGACGAAAGCTGTTCTCGCTTTCCACAGTAGGAAAGCGAAAATTAACACCGATTTGGCGGATACCAAGCAACTGCATGGCTTGGCGATTGGCATAGAGTATTTCGCCACTTCGAACATCAACAAAGTAGAGTGGCGACGGGGTAGCAAGTAGAAGCGTTTCGATATGCGACTGATAACGAGAATAGAGATGCCAGCAGATGAGAGCAATCAGCAATACAACAACGATATAAATACCGTAGCCATACGCCCTGTCCCACAACCAAGTCATTACCAGTTCCATTTACTCTCAATCTATACCATAAAATCTGCTAGGGAAATGTTACCACTATTTATTGGTTTTATCTGCTGTTACCTACAGTCACCCATTTCTATTAATTGGCCGCGTTTAAAACAGGCAACGTGTACTCGAATGCAGAGCCCGTTTTGATGCCTTGAGCACCGGTTTTATCCAACGAACGACCTATTTCAGTCATCGCTAACCAGCGGTTCTCACACCATAAAGGAGAAAGTAAGGTTGGGCGTCTCGCCGCTGAAGAAACACGGTGATAAACCACGTCCGCAGGCGTGCGTTGAATGATCTCACTCGCGATATCGATGTACTCTTCAAGGCTTGGGGCTTCTAGCTTTCCGGCCTTCCACGCCTTAGCCATGGTACTGCCCTCTACTATATGAAGGCCGTGCAGCTTAATACCATCGGTGCCAACGGCTAATACCTTGTCTAAGGTTTCAAGGTTATCCGCTTTGGTTTCTTTTGGTAGGCCAACAATCAGATGAGTACACACCTTGATACCTAAAGCGCGTGCGCGTTGGGTGATCGTTTCATACACTGCAAAATCGTGGCCGCGGTTAATTCGCTTGAGGGTTTTATCATTGGCGGTTTGCAGGCCAAGCTCGAGCCAAATCTCATAGCCTTGTTTAACGTAGCCCGCTAACAGATCCAACACCGCATCAGGCACACAGTCTGGTCGCGTACCAACACAAAGGCCGACGATCTCTGCACCGGGTGCTTTTAGCGCCTCTTCATACATATTCTTGAGCACTTGCACCTCAGCATAAGTGCTGGTGTACGCCTGAAAGTAAGCCAGATACTTCTTAGCACGAGCAATTTCACCCGCACGATCTTTTAGTTGTTCTGCAATACTCTGAACCTGAGTTTGTTCATCGGCAAAGGAAGCCACGTTACAAAACGTGCAACCTCCACGGCCAATTGTCCCGTCTCGGTTTGGGCAGCTGAAACCACCATGAAGCGTCAGCTTGTGAACCTTCTCGCCATAACGGCGTTGAAGGTCTTGGCCGATAGTATTGACCAACTCGTGTAATTGCATATTTTCAAAGCACTCAAGTAAATAAGAATGAATATCAGTCTTTTTTGAAAAAAAATTACATCCCTGCAAAATTCGACCAATTAGTTTACTCAAGGCTTTTTGCGAGCAACCTAACAAATATCAATAAACATGCAAAAAATCGGCTCTATTTGCCTAATGTTGCACATTTGTTAGGCATTAAATTCAAAATAAAACGAAAAAAATGGTCTACATGGGTCAACTTTCATTGCAATTCGCCTAGACAAAATTGTAGGATACTTACACATATTGGCTATTTTTGAGTATTTACTTACAACGAAAACTTGCTAATAAGTCGGTGATATCTAACTCCCACCTATATAAACCACTAGTTTGTGGTTAAAAATAAACAGGTATCACTAAGGATTGTTTTTCTCGCAATACTTTTCCTGCGAGATACGGAAAGGATTCAAACCGCCAGCATAGGCAGGTTTAGACCCATAAATATAAAAGGACAAGGCTGACTTTATACAAATAAGTTGCGCCTAGATTTAACTGGAAGGATGTATCTATGGTAGATCAAGAGCAGAACTCACAGGGTCTGTATACTCCTGAATTGGAGCATGACGCTTGTGGTATCGGTTTTGTTGCGCATCTAAAGAATCGCAAATCTCATGATGTAGTAACTCAAGCACTCGATATGCTTGCACGTATGGAACACCGTGGCGGCCAAGGCTGCGATCCGTGTTCTGGTGATGGTGCAGGTATCCTGCTACAGAAGCCGCACGAATTCTTACTAGAAGAAGCCGTAAAGCTTGGAATTAAGCTGCCATCTTTTGAAAAATATGGTGTTGGTGTTGTACTTTTCCCTAAAGATGAACACAAACGTGCACAGTGTCGTGACATTCTAGAACGCAATGCACAACGCCTTGAGTTAGAAGTTATCGGTTACCGTGAACTTCCAACGGACAATTCAATGATTGGTGCTGACCCACTAAGCACTGAACCTCAATTTGAACACGTATTTATTTCTGGCGGCCCTGGTATCACACCAGAAGAGCTTGAGCGTAAACTGTATGTTCTACGTAACTACACGGTTCGTGTATGCCTAGAAAGCGTTTCAAATATCGGTGATGACTTCTACATCAACTCTATGTCTTACAAGACATTGGTGTACAAAGGTCAGCTAACAACTGAACAAGTTCCTCAGTACTTCCTAGATCTGCAAAACCCAACCATGGTGACAGCTCTAGCACTAGTACACTCTCGCTTCTCTACCAATACATTCCCACGTTGGCGTCTAGCTCAGCCTTTCCGTTACATCGCGCACAATGGCGAAATCAATACGGTTCGCGGCAACCTGAACTGGATGAAAGCACGTGAAGCAATCCTAGAATCGGATCTGTTTACACAAGCTGAAATCGACATGCTGCTTCCTATCTGTCAGGAAGGTAGTTCGGATTCATCAAACTTCGATATGGCGCTTGAGCTACTTGTTCTTTCAGGTCGTACTCTGCCACACGCGTTGATGATGATGATCCCGGAAGCATGGCAAGAAAACAAAAACATGGATCCAACTCGTCGTGCGTTCTACCAGTACCACGCGAACGTAATGGAACCATGGGATGGCCCAGCATCAGTATGTTTCACCGATGGTGTTCAAGTAGGTGCAACACTTGACCGTAACGGTCTGCGTCCTTCTCGCTACACAGTAACTAAAGACGACTTCCTAGTAATGGCGTCTGAGTCTGGTGTTGTTGAGATTGCACCTGAAAACGTTGAGTACCGTGGTCGTCTACAACCAGGTCGTATCTTCGTTGCTGACCTTGAGCAAGGCCGCATCATTTCTGATCAAGAAGTGAAAGACAGCATTGCTAAAGCACAACCTTACGAAAAGTGGGTTGAAGAGAACCTTCTGAGCCTGAAAAAGCTACCGGATGCGAGCAACGAATTTAGCCAACCTTCTCCAGAGAAACTACTACACAAACAACAATCGTTTGGCGTGAGTTCTGAAGAAGTAAACGAAATCATTCTACCTCTTGCGAAAACAGGCTACGAGCCACTTTCTGCAATGGGTGCTGACTGGCCGCTAGCGATTCTTTCTCACCAATCGCAGCACCTTTCAAACTACTTCAAACAGTTGTTTGCACAAGTAACTAACCCGCCGATCGACCCGATTCGTGAGCGCATGGTTATGTCTCTGAACACTTACCTAGGTAAAGACCAGAACTTACTTGCTGAAACACCTGAGCACTGTCAAAAAGTAGAACTTGAGTCTCCAGTACTGTCTAACTCTGAGTTAGAAAAACTGCGTGCAATCGATAACGAGCACCTTCAGGCGAAGACGCTGGATATCGTATTCCAAGCAAATGGCGACCAAGGTAAGTTAGAGCGCGCACTTAAGCGTATCTGCCAATACGCAGAAGACGCAGTGATTGATGGCTACTCTATCATCCTACTGACAGACCGTGCGGTTAACTCTAACCATGCCGCTATTCCAGCAATGCTGGCGGTTGGCGCGGTTCACCACCACCTAATCCGTAAAGGTCTACGTGCTAAGTGTGACATCGTTGTTGAAACGGGCGACGCTCGTGAGACACACCACTTTGCAACGCTTATCGGTTATGGTGCAAACGCAGTTAACCCATACCTAGTTATTGAAACGATTGTTGAACTGCAACGCACTAAGAAGCTAGATCCAAACGTACACCCACGTGAGTTATTCGATAACTACCGTAAAGGTGTTAACGGCGGTCTACTTAAGATCTTCTCTAAGATGGGGATCTCTACGCTGCAGTCTTACCACGGTGCACAAATCTTTGAAGCACTTGGTGTTAGCAAATCAGTGGTTGAAAAATACTTCACCGGTACTGTTTCTCGTATCCAAGGTCTAACGATCGACGATATCGCGCGAGAAGTATTGGTTCGTCACCGTGTTGGTTACCCAGCTCGTGAAATTCCAGCTCAGATCCTTGATGTTGGTGGTGTTTACCAGTGGAAACAACGTGGTGAGAAACACTTATTCAACCCAGAAACGATTTCTCTACTTCAAGAATCGACGCGTAACAAAGATTACGGTCAGTTCAAGAAGTACGCAAAAGCAGTTGATGACCAAGGCGACAACGCAGCAACGCTACGTAGCCAACTGGACTTCATCAAGAACCCTGCAGGCTCTATTCCTCTAGCAGAAGTAGAACCAATCGAGAACATTCTTAAGCGTTTCGCAACCGGCGCAATGAGCTTTGGTTCAATCTCGCATGAGGCTCACTCAACACTGGCTGTTGCGATGAACCGCATTGGCGCGAAATCAAACTCAGGTGAAGGTGGTGAAGATCCAGCACGTTTCGAACGTAAAGAAAACGGCGACTGGGAACGTTCAGCAATCAAACAGGTGGCTTCTGGTCGCTTTGGTGTAACGTCTTACTACCTATCTAACGCTGATGAGCTACAAATCAAGATGGCTCAAGGTGCGAAACCGGGCGAAGGTGGTCAACTACCTGGTGATAAGGTTGATGACTGGATCGGCGCAACGCGTCACTCGACTCCGGGCGTAGGTCTTATCTCGCCACCGCCACACCACGATATCTACTCAATCGAAGATTTGGCTCAGCTGATCTACGATCTGAAAAACGCGAACCGTAATGGCCGTGTAAACGTGAAGCTAGTATCAGAAGCTGGCGTAGGTACGATTGCATCGGGTGTAGCGAAAGCGAAAGCTGACGTGGTACTTATCGCAGGTTTTGATGGTGGTACGGGTGCATCTCCGATGTCTTCTATCCGTCACACAGGTCTGCCTTGGGAGCTGGGTCTAGCGGAAACGCACCAAACACTACTGAAAAACGGCCTACGTAACCGTATCGTTGTTCAGTCTGATGGTCAGATGAAAACACCACGTGACCTTGCAGTAGCAACGTTACTTGGCGCTGAAGAATGGGGCGTAGCAACAGCAGCTCTAGTGGTTGAAGGCTGTATCATGATGCGTAAGTGTCACAAGAATACATGTCCTGTTGGTATCGCAACACAGAACAAGACTCTGCGTGAGCGTTTCGACGGCCGCGTAGAAGACGTAGTCACTTTCTTCCAATACATGGCTGAAGGTCTGCGTGAAGTAATGGCTGAACTTGGCTTCCGCTCTATCGATGAGATGGTTGGTCAATCGCACAAACTTAAAGTTCGTGATGACATCGGTCACTGGAAGTACAAGAACCTAGATCTAACACCGGTACTGCACATCGAGCAGGCGCGTGAAGAAGATGGTATCTACAACCAGACACAACAAAACCACAACCTAGAAGACGTTCTAGACCGCAAGTTGATTCAAGCTGCGATTCCAGCTCTTGAGAAAGGCGAAGCCGTGAATGCAAGCTTCCCTATCATCAACACGGACCGCTCTGCAGGTACCATGCTGTCGAACGAAATCTCGAAGGTTTACAAAGACCAAGGTTTACCACAACCAATGAACGTTAAGTTCCACGGTAGTGCTGGCCAATCTTTCGGTGCGTTCCTTGCGAAAGGCGTTAAGTTCGAAGTAGAAGGCGACGCGAACGATTACTGGGGTAAAGGTCTGTCTGGCGGTACTTTGGTACTGTACCCAGATGCGAAATCGACTATCGTTGCTGAAGACAACATCGTGGTAGGTAACGTATGTTTCTACGGTGCGACTTCAGGTGAGTCTTTCATTCGCGGTATGGCTGGCGAACGTTTCTGTGTTCGTAACTCTGGTGCTAAGGTTGTTGTTGAAGGCGTTGGTGACCACGGTTGTGAATACATGACTGGCGGTGTTGCGATTATCCTTGGCTCAACAGGTCGTAACTTTGCTGCGGGCATGAGTGGCGGTGTGGCTTATGTATGGGATAAAGCGGGTGACTTCGAAACCAAGCTGAACTCTGAACTTGTAGACCTAGATCCAATTGAACAAGAAGATAAAGATCTTCTACTAGATATGCTAACGAAGCATGTTGAATTCACAGGAAGTGAAGTTGCTCAGTCTTTCCTAGACAACTTTGAAGCAAGTGTTGCATCGCTAGTTAAAGTAATGCCACGCGACTACAAAGCGGTTCTTGAAAAGCGTAAAGCTGAAGCACAACAGGCACAAACGGAAGAAGTGGAGGCAGTATAATGGGTAAGCCTACTGGATTTTTAGAACACGGTCGTGAGCTTCCAAAGAAGCTCGACCCGTCAGTTCGAATTGAAGACAACAAAGAGTTCGTACTTAACGAAGAGTTTGGTGAAAAGATCAATACTCAAGCCTCTCGTTGTATGGACTGTGGCGTACCTTTCTGTCACAACGGCTGTCCGATTGGTAACATCATCCCAGAATTCAATGATGCGGTTTACCGTGACAGCTGGGAAGAGGCTTGGAATATCCTAAGCTCTACCAACAACTTCCCTGAGTTTACCGGTCGTGTTTGTCCTGCTCCTTGTGAAAGTGCCTGTGTTCTTGGTATCAACCAAGACCCAATCACTATCTGTAATATCGAGAAAACGATTGTCGAAACTGCGTACCGTGAAGGGTACGCAAAACCTAAAACACCACGCTCTCGCACAGGTAAAACTGTCGCAGTTATCGGTTCAGGTCCTGCTGGCCTAGCCGCAGCTGAGCAGCTAAACAGCGCTGGTCACTCGGTAACGGTATTTGAACGTGACGAGAAAGTCGGTGGTCTACTTCGCTTCGGTATCCCAGACTTCAAACTGGGTATGGACGTGATTGATCGTAAGATCAACCTAATGGCTGAAGCGGGCGTTGAGTTTAAAGTTAACCAACACATCGGTGTTGATGTTAACGCTCAGCAGCTACGCCAAGAGTTTGATGTGGTATTGCTAACGGGTGGTTCTACGGTTCCACGTGACTTGCCAATCCCTGGTCGTGAGTTGAAAGGCGTTCACTTTGCCATGGAATTCCTTGGTCAAAACAACCGCCGTGCTAACAACCTAGATCTTAAAACAGAAGAGATTCACGCTAAAGATAAGCACGTTGTGGTTATCGGTGGTGGTGATACTGGTTCTGACTGTGTGGGCACATCAAACCGTCATAAGGCAGCGAGCATTACTCAGGTTGAGATCATGCCGATCCCACCAGAGAAGCGCCCTGCAAACATGCCTTGGCCTCAATACCCAATGATCATGAAAACCACCACTTCTCACGAAGAAGGTTGTGAACGTCACTGGAACATCTTAACCAAAGAGTTCATCGGTAACGAGCAAGGTCAAGTGACGGGTCTACGTATTGCTGACATCGTTTGGCAAGATGCGAAACCAGGTGAGCGTCCAGGCTTTGATGAAGTCGCGAACTCTGAACGTGTTATTCCTTGTGACATGGCATTCCTAGCAATGGGCTTCTTACACCCGGAGCCAACCGGCGTGCTTGCTCAACTAGACATTAAACTGGACGAGCGCGGTAACGTCGCTTCTGAAGGTTTTGCAACCAACCAGAAAGGCGTTTTCGCTGCTGGTGATATGCGTACTGGTCAATCTCTAGTTGTACGTTGTATTAATGAAGGTCGTGAATGTGCAATTGCCATTGATGACTTCTTAATGGGTAACTCAAACTTAGAAGCGAAAGCTGATTCACTCATGCTTTCCGCATAATATTTCTCGGGCTAACGTCAATTACGTTAGCCTAGAGGAAAAGCAATACCCTTCCTAACTTTTATATTTGGCTAGCACTCGATGCTAGCCTTTTTTCTATCTGGCATTTGTCGTTTTCAAAATCATCCTGTTGTATATGTTAAATCTCGCTAACATTAACCTTATATATCTCATTGATATCTATCGACTATTTTAGATTATTAAGTGGCTAATCGCGTTTATGCATGATAATTAACCATGAACTTGACCTTAAACACAATTAGCTATACGTTGTAAAGCTGATGAAAATAAAACCAATCGGTTTTGTTAACACAACCAATAACGTTTTAACTGGCTAAAGCAAACTATCAGTTTATAAAAAACAACAAGTATATGAATAGTTAGTCATTTACTGTCTGGATGACAGAGAAGCAAAAGGGAGAATTGCAATGGCTCTATATGATCCTAGTCTTGAAAAAGACAACTGTGGATTTGGTTTAATAGCGCAAATGGAAGGCCAACCTAGTCATAAGTTGGTAAGAACTGCTATTTCAGCCCTAGATCGCATGACACACCGTGGTGGTATCGCTGCGGATGGTAAAACCGGGGATGGCTGTGGCTTATTACTACAGAAGCCTGACTCTTATCTCAGAATTATTGCTGAAGAGAATAACTTCAAGCTCGGCAAGCAATACGCTGTCGGCATGATTTTCTTCAGCCAAGATCCAATCAAAGCGCAATCCGCGCAAGACATCGTCAATAAAGAGCTCGCTCAAGAGACCTTAACGGTTGCAGGTTGGCGCGTAGTACCGACCAACACCGACGTATTAGGTCCGATTGCCAAAGATTCAGTTCCCAATATTCAGCAAGTGTTTATCTCGGCCCCCGCGGGTTGGCGTGAACGCGATATTGAACGACGCCTTTATATCGCTCGTCGCAGAATTGAAAAACAGATCACCGAAGACAAAGATTTCTATATTTGTAGCCTTTCGACACAAGTCATGGTTTACAAAGGCTTGTGTATGCCGGCCGATCTTCCGCGATTTTACCTCGATCTTGCTGACTTACGTATGGAATCGGCGATATGTCTGTTCCACCAGCGTTTCTCAACCAATACTCAACCACGTTGGCCACTGGCTCAACCATTCCGCTATTTAGCACACAATGGTGAGATCAATACCATTGAAGGTAACCGTCAGTGGGCTAAGGCTCGTGCCTATAAATTCTCTTCGCCGTTGCTGCCAGACTTACAAACCGCCGCACCCTTTGTGAATGAGACAGGCTCAGATTCATCAAGCCTAGATAACATGCTCGACCTGTTCCTTGCCGGTGGTATGGATGTGTTCCGAGCGATGCGCATGCTTGTGCCGCCCGCTTGGCAAAACCACCCAGATATGGACCCAGATCTACGTGCATTCTACGACTTCAACTCAAAGCACATGGAACCGTGGGATGGTCCTGCTGGTATCGTACTTTCAGATGGTCGTTACGCTGCGTGTAACCTAGATAGAAACGGCCTGCGTCCTGCGCGTTATGTGATTACCAAAGACAATCTAATCACGCTCGCATCAGAAGTCGGTATCTGGAACTACGCACCGGATGAAGTCGCAGAGAAAGGCCGTGTTGGCCCGGGCGAACTGTTGGTAATAGATACTCGCCGCGGCAAGCTATGGCAATCTAATGAGATCGACAATGACCTCAAAGGCCGCCACCCATATAAAGAGTGGATGGAAAAGAACGTTCACAAGTTAACGCCATTTTCTGCGCTGCAAGATGACCAAGTGGGTAAGCGTAGCTTTGACGATGATACGCTCAAGACCTACCAAAAACAGTTTGCGATGAGCAACGAAGAGTCCGACCAAGTGCTGCGTGTGCTTGGTGATATGGGGCAAGAAGCAGTAGGCTCAATGGGCGACGACACGCCAATGGCTGTGCTCTCTTCAAAAGAACGCTTGGTCACTGATTACTTCCGTCAAAAGTTTGCACAAGTCACCAACCCACCGATTGATCCATTGCGTGAAAAACACGTGATGTCTTTGGCGACCAGTATTGGGAAAGAGATGAACGTGTTCTGTGAAACAGACGGTCACGCCTATCGTGTCACGTTTGATTCACCAGTACTGCTTTACTCAGACATGCAGCAGCTTCTGCAGTTGAGTCAAAAACATTATCGTCATGTCATTCTCAGCATGCACTACGACCCGAATAACCAAGATCTAGAACAAGCAATCAAAGCAGTATGTGATAGCGCCGAACAAGAAGTCAGCGAAGGTGCGGTTTTAGTTGTGCTGTCGGACAAAGGTTTAGAGAAAGGAAAACTACCGATCCCTGCAGCCATGTTGGTTGGTGCGGTGCAAACAAGGCTTGCTGATACCAACCTGCGTTGTGATGCCAACATCGTTGTTGAGACAGCAACTGCGCGCGACCCACACCAATTTGCTGTGCTGCTTGGCTTCGGTGCAACCGCGGTTTACCCATACCTCGCTTATGAAGCGTTAGGTAAAATGTTGGATGATGGCTCTTTAGATAAAGATTATCGTGCCGCAATGCAAAATTACCAAAACGGCATCAACAAAGGTCTGTACAAGATCATGTCGAAGATGGGAATTTCAACCATTGCCTCTTATCGCTGTTCACAGCTTTTCGAAGCCGTTGGCCTTCATTCCGATGTTGTTGAGCTCTGTTTCCGCGGAGTTACCACTCGAATCCAAGGCGCAAGCTTTAGCGATTTCCAGCAAGATATCTATAACTTATCGCGTAAAGCCTGGACTAAGCGTAAGCCAATCGAGCACGGTGGTTTACTCAAATACGTACACGACGGCGAATATCACGCCTATAACCCTGATGTGGTTGGCACTCTGCAAACTGCAGTAAAAACAGGTGAGACATCGGATTATCTCTCTTTTGCTAAGCAAGTAAATGCTCGTCCAGCTGCGATGTTACGCGACTTAATGAGCCTCAAAAAAGCCGATCAGCCTCTACCACTAGAGCAAGTCGAGCCTAACAGCGATCTGTTTAAACGCTTCGACTCTGCGGCAATGTCGATCGGTGCTTTGAGCCCAGAAGCGCATGAAGCATTAGCAATGGCGATGAACCGCTTGGGTGGTTACTCAAACTCTGGTGAAGGTGGTGAAGACCCTCGACGCTTTGGTACTGACCGTAACTCTCGTATCAAGCAGATAGCTTCCGGTCGTTTTGGTGTGACGCCACATTACTTAACCAATGCGGATGTTTTGCAGATCAAGGTCGCGCAAGGTGCGAAGCCTGGAGAAGGTGGTCAACTGCCCGGCCATAAAGTTACCGCAGAAATCGCTAAGCTGAGATATTCAGTTCAAGGGGTGACACTGATCTCCCCTCCTCCACATCACGATATTTATTCTATCGAGGATCTAGCGCAGCTGATTTTCGACCTTAAACAAGTGAACCCTAAAGCCTTGGTTTCAGTAAAGTTAGTATCGGAACCGGGTGTAGGCACGATTGCAACTGGTGTAGCGAAAGCCTATGCCGATCTGATCACCATTTCTGGCTACGATGGCGGTACCGCGGCAAGCCCTCTAACCTCGGTAAAATACGCAGGTTGCCCTTGGGAGCTTGGCTTAGCAGAAACTCAACAAGCACTGGTTGCTAACGGGCTTCGTCATAAGATCCGCCTGCAAGTCGATGGTGGTTTAAAAACTGGCCTTGATGTGATTAAAGGTGCGATTCTCGGTGCAGAAAGCTTTGGTTTTGGTACCGCGCCAATGGTCGCAATGGGTTGTAAGTTCTTACGAATTTGTCACCTAAACAACTGTGCGACGGGTGTTGCGACTCAAGATGAAACACTACGCCGCGAATACTTCAAAGGCCTGCCAGACATGGTGGTGAACTACTTTACAGGCCTAGCCGATGAAGTTCGCCAATACCTTGCAGAACTCGGCGTAGAAAAACTCACGGACCTGATTGGTCGTACTGACTTACTTGAAGCCGTTCAAGGCCTCACCGCGAAACAGAACAAGCTCGATCTCTCTTCAATACTCGAAGCTCCGGTATCTCCAGAAGGTCACCCACTGTTTTGGACCGAGCCAAACGCACCATTTGATAAAGCTCAGGTCAACCAGCAGATTCTGGATGATGCACTCGATGCAATTGAGAAACGTCAATCCACCAGCCTTTACTACAACGTGATCAACACAGACCGCTCGATTGGTGCTCGTATCTCTGGTGAAATTGCTAAGCGATACGGCAACCAAGGGATGGCAGGTTCACCAATCAAGTTATATCTCGACGGTACAGCAGGCCAATCTTTTGCGGTTTGGAACGCAGGCGGCGTTGAGCTTTACCTAACAGGCGATGCCAATGACTATGTTGGCAAAGGCATGGCTGGCGGCAAAGTGGTTATCAAGCCTCACCAAGGCACCGCATTTACTTGTAACGAAGCGACCATCATAGGCAACACCTGTCTGTATGGCGCAACTGGAGGCAAGCTGTTTGCAGCTGGTACGGCTGGCGAGCGATTTGGCGTACGTAACTCAGGTACGGTTGCTGTGATTGAAGGCGCTGGTGACAACGCCTGTGAATACATGACCGGCGGTATTGTTGCCATTCTTGGCGCAACTGGCGTCAACTTCGGCGCCGGTATGACAGGTGGTTTTGCTTATGTCATGGATAAGAATGAAGACTTCCAAGGCCGAGTAAATAACGAGTCGGTCGAGGCACTTTCTCTGTCTGATCTATTTATCCACCAAGAACATCTGCGTGGCTTAATTGCAGAACACTTAGAAGAGACTGGCTCAGTACACGCTGAAGCTATTCTGGCGAACTTTGATGAATGGATTCCGAAGTTCTACCTAGTGAAGCCAAAGACGGCGGATCTTAACACCTTGCTCGGTCACCAAAGCCGCAGCTCTGCTGAACTTCGTGTTCAAGCGCAATAATTGGAAGGAGCCAATAATGAGCCAGAATGTATACCAATTTATTGATGTGAATCGCGTAGACCCAGCGAAGAAACCAATCAAGATACGTAAGATTGAGTTTGTAGAGATCTACGAACCTTTCACTAAACAGCAAGCCAAGGCGCAAGCTGATCGCTGTTTAGACTGTGGTAACCCTTACTGTGAATGGAAGTGTCCAGTCCACAACTACATCCCTCAATGGCTCAAGCTTGCCAATGAAGGGCGCATTATCGAAGCGGCTGAACTGTCTCACCAAACCAACAGTTTGCCTGAGGTTTGCGGACGAGTTTGTCCTCAAGACCGTTTGTGTGAAGGCTCTTGTACCCTCAACGACGATTTCGGCGCAGTAACCATCGGCAACATTGAAAAATACATCAATGACAAAGCGTTCGAGATGGGTTGGAAACCAGACATGTCTCACGTTGAGTGGACTGATAAAAAGGTCGCGATCATCGGTGCGGGGCCAGCAGGTCTAGCGGCGGCTGATATCTTAGTTCGTAATGGCGTAAAAGCCGTTGTGTTTGACCGCTATCCGGAGATCGGTGGCCTACTGACGTTTGGTATTCCATCGTTCAAGCTTGAGAAAGGCATCATGGAAAATCGTCGCCGTATCTTTAGCGAGATGGGCGTCGAGTTCCAAATGAATACCGAAGTCGGCAAAGATGTACAACTTCAGCAACTCGTCGATGACTACGACGCTGTTTTCCTTGGTGTCGGCACCTATAAAAACATGCGTGCGGGTTTAGACAACGAAGATGCACCGGGCGTTTATGATGCTCTGCCATTCTTGATTTCTAATACCTACAAGGTCATGGAACTGGAAAACCCAACCCCATTTATCGATATGCAAGGTAAGAAAGTCGTCGTGCTTGGTGGTGGTGATACGGCGATGGACTGCGTTCGAACCTCTATTCGTCAGAATGCGGCAGATGTGGTGTGTGCTTACCGCCGAGATGAAGCCAACATGCCAGGTTCTCGCCGTGAGGTAAAAAATGCACGTGAAGAGGGTGTGAAGTTCAAGTTCAACCTCCAACCTATTGGCTTAGAGCTTAACAGCGCTGGTCATGTTGTTGGCGTTAAATTCGTGAAAACCGCTTTGGGTGAACCTGATGAAGCAGGCCGTCGTCGCCCAGAGCCTGTCGAAGGCAGTGAACATGTTCTTGAAGCCGATGCTGTGATCATGGCATTTGGTTTCCAACCTCATGCGATGGAATGGCTAGAACCTTTCGGTGTGGAGCTCGATCAGTGGGGTCGCATCAAGGCTCCTAACAAACAAGAGTTTCAATACCAAACCACCAACAGCAAGATCTTTGCAGGTGGTGATGCGGTTCGAGGATCTGACTTAGTGGTGACCGCTATCGATGAAGGCCGTAAAGCCGCAGAAGGGATATTGGATTACCTAGAAGTGTGATTAATCTAAGGTTTCCTTTATTACTCAGTTCGTTACTATAAAAAAAGGATCCAATGATGGATAATGCCGTTCACTTAAGAG
>NZ_JBFRPJ010000110.1:0-1576 GCF_041471945.1 Vibrio sp. 10N.261.51.A4 | reverse complement strand
ATATCTTCGTATAAGGAGGTGATCCAGCCCCAGGTTCCCCTAGGGCTACCTTGTTACGACTTCACCCCAGTCATGAACCACAAAGTGGTGAGCGTCCTCCCCGAAAGGTTAAACTACCCACTTCTTTTGCAGCCCACTCCCATGGTGTGACGGGCGGTGTGTACAAGGCCCGGGAACGTATTCACCGTGACATTCTGATTCACGATTACTAGCGATTCCGACTTCATGGAGTCGAGTTGCAGACTCCAATCCGGACTACGACGCACTTTTTGGGATTCGCTCACTATCGCTAGCTTGCTGCCCTCTGTATGCGCCATTGTAGCACGTGTGTAGCCCTACTCGTAAGGGCCATGATGACTTGACGTCGTCCCCACCTTCCTCCGGTTTATCACCGGCAGTCTCCCTGGAGTTCCCGACATTACTCGCTGGCAAACAAGGATAAGGGTTGCGCTCGTTGCGGGACTTAACCCAACATTTCACAACACGAGCTGACGACAGCCATGCAGCACCTGTCTCAGAGCTCCCGAAGGCACACCTGCGTCTCCGCTGGCTTCTCTGGATGTCAAGAGTAGGTAAGGTTCTTCGCGTTGCATCGAATTAAACCACATGCTCCACCGCTTGTGCGGGCCCCCGTCAATTCATTTGAGTTTTAATCTTGCGACCGTACTCCCCAGGCGGTCTACTTAACGCGTTAGCTCCGAAAGCCACGGCTCAAGGCCACAACCTCCAAGTAGACATCGTTTACGGCGTGGACTACCAGGGTATCTAATCCTGTTTGCTCCCCACGCTTTCGCATCTGAGTGTCAGTATCTGTCCAGGGGGCCGCCTTCGCCACTGGTATTCCTTCAGATCTCTACGCATTTCACCGCTACACCTGAAATTCTACCCCCCTCTACAGTACTCTAGTTCACCAGTTTCAAATGCAGTTCCGAGGTTGAGCCCCGGGCTTTCACATCTGACTTAATGAACCACCTGCATGCGCTTTACGCCCAGTAATTCCGATTAACGCTCGCACCCTCCGTATTACCGCGGCTGCTGGCACGGAGTTAGCCGGTGCTTCTTCTGTTGCTAACGTCAAGAGATAGCGCTATTAACACTACCCCCTTCCTCACAACTGAAAGTACTTTACAACCCGAAGGCCTTCTTCATACACGCGGCATGGCTGCATCAGGCTTTCGCCCATTGTGCAATATTCCCCACTGCTGCCTCCCGTAGGAGTCTGGACCGTGTCTCAGTTCCAGTGTGGCTGATCATCCTCTCAGACCAGCTAGGGATCGTCGCCTTGGTGAGCCATTACCTCACCAACTAGCTAATCCCACCTAGGCATATCTTGACGCGAGAGGCCCGAAGGTCCCCCTCTTTGGCCCGTAGGCATTATGCGGTATTAGCCATCGTTTCCAATGGTTATCCCCCACATCAAGGCAATTTCCTAGGCATTACTCACCCGTCCGCCGCTCGACGCCCATTAACGCACCCGAAGGATTGTTAGTGTCGTTTCCGCTCGACTTGCATGTGTTAGGCCTGCCGCCAGCGTTCAATCTGAGCCATGATCAAACTCTTCAATTTAAGATTTTGT
>NZ_JBFRPJ010000109.1:0-4429 GCF_041471945.1 Vibrio sp. 10N.261.51.A4 | reverse complement strand
TTAACTGATCGGCATTAGCCAAGTGCGGGTTTTATTTTACCGACTTCACATCTATATAATATATCTATTTGTTCTCTAACGACGCACACCTTATTATGAATTCAATCATCAATTCAGGCGTTCGATATGGCAAAAGATCTCTTCTCCAACTTAGACTTAAATCTTCTTCGCACTTTTATCATCTTGCATCAAGAACGAAACATGCGAAAAGCAGCTGAACGTCTCTTTGTATCTCAACCAGCGGTCAGTAAAGCCCTACAAAGGCTGCGTGACCATTTTGACGATGAACTGTTTGTAAAAACACACCATGGCTTGCGCGCGACTGATCACGCGACAATGTTAGCGGAAAGCATTTCACCAATCTTGGATGATCTTTCTTCAGCACTCAATAATAGTAATGAATTCAACCCTAGTGAACTACGCGGGCCCCTCAAGTTAGCGTTATCTCCTTTCCTCCTTAGCTCACTATCAAGTAAGTTATTCAAAGCAATTCGCTCTCAAGCTCCGCATGTTCAAGTTCAGCTATTAAGCTGGTCTAAAACAACGATGGCTGACATCATTAATGATGAGGTGCTGATTGGTTTCAATTATGAAATTAACCACGCCCCCAAGGAGCTCTTACAACAACCGATAGCCCAAGACAGTTTTAAAGGTTACTTGAGAGAAGGCCATCCTTATCAGAAAGATTTTATTGAAATCAAAGATGGCGTTAAGTTTGAGCTAGCTACAATTATTGCGATAGATTGGAACTCTCATCAAACACTTGCAGAAAAAATAATGAAAATCAAAGGACTAGAAGCAAGAATAGGCTTCCGTTCAGAGCTGCCATCAGCGGTTATTGATGTAGTACAAAACTCCGACATGATGTTCCCTGCCTCGAAATTTTTAGGCATAGAGAAGAAAACCTCCTTACGGGCCATCGACATCTTATTTGACAACAAGGATATCAACCCTATCGTGTGTGCATACTTTCACCACAAACATCGTAACAGTCCTACAACTCTATGGCTTAAGAAGATATTGGATAACCTTCTCAATAATAACCAGTAGTTATCACCCTCTTTACTCTGTTTCATTAATAACTAATCGTTAAGGCCTCTATTCTTTTAAGGAATTAGAGGCTTTTTTATTCAGTCCATATACTTCTCTCATCGGCTAGGAACGCCACATAACACTGCAAGAAGCAAACCTTGTTCCTATACAATTATTTGAGAGTAAACCATGAAACTAAAACTACTAAGCACTGCTATCGCAGCGACATTCCTTGCTGGCTGTTCTTCTTCTGGTAGCAGCGATAACGGTACAAGTCCTGAACCACAGGTTGGCGTTGCTGATGTTATTTACAACGAAGAACTACGAACAGCATATATCATCGGCGATGAAGGTAACAATGCTGTAGTGATTGGAGATGGTGAAGGTAACGCTGTAGTAGCTGTAAATGGTGAAGTATTCACTATCCAAGGTGATGTTGTTGTCGACGCGAATGGCGATATCGTTGGCACAGTGGTTACAGACAATGGTGTTGCGACCGTTTATATTAACGATAAATCATATACATTAGCTGTTGAAAATGGCCGATTGATCATCGAAGGTTCAGTGTTAGACCCAGAATTTGGTGATGACGAATGGGGACCTTCTGCTGGCAATGAATTATTTGCTAATTACATGATTGTAGACGACCTTGGAATGCCTGTAGCGCTTATCGAAGGTGACAACGGTAACTACATGTGGGTCATCCAAGGAGATGATACCTATTACCTCAATATTAACGGTTCAGATGCTAAACCAACTCACAAAATCGTAGATGGTGAAGTGTTAACGATGTCTGGTGAAAGCACCGGAATCACAGTAGAAACTCACCGTACTGATGGTCAAATTACACATCTGACATTCAATACTCCCCGCGGTGAAGAAATCATTATTCGCCATGAAGACGGCCGTCTAATCGCAACAGTCTTTGGTCACGGGCATGAGCACGAAGGCCCTGATTCCGCGCCTACTTACGGTGACATAGATGACGTTCTAGGCACAACTATCATTACTCTGGACAACGGTGAGACACTGATTTTGAAAGATGGTGTTTTATACCACCCAAGCTCAGACAGCGGAGCTGTGCTCAATGCTGACGGTACAATCACTAATATGGATGGCGAAGTTATCGCTCACGCTGAAATGCAAGAGCTCGGTTTTGTTGTGAGCTTAGAAAATGGCGCAGAAATTACGTTCCGTAATGATGACGGACGTCTTTTCGCTGCGTTAACTCGTAAACCTATTGAACATCCAATTGAAGGAACACCTACGCATCCAATTGAATTAGACCCTTCTCAACCAATTCGTGATGGCATTATTGATCACGCAAACATTGGTGAATCAATAGATATAACAATTAACAATCGTGGCCATATTATTGTCGAGAATGAAATGATTAAAGGTGACTCTGGGTACCGCATAACGGAAGAAACTACAGGTGTAGTTATCAAAAACCCAGAAGGAGAGACCGTAGGTACTCTAAAAAGCAAAGAATTTAACTATGGTCTAACGTACTCTCTAATTAAAACTGAGCATGGCATAACAATTGTCCAAGGAAGGAAGAACGCTTTAGGTTTAGTACAAGTTGAAGGTGCGAAAACTATCACACAAGACACAATCGATAGTTTAAAGAGTAACCTTCAATCTCTTTCGCAAGAACAACGTCAGCAAATTAAACAAGCAGTCAAAGACCGCGTTAGTCGTAGCTAGTAAAAAATAATAAATATAAAAGCAAAGGAGCCGCTTATTAGCGGCTCCTTTTTATTTTAGAGTTGAGAACACGATGAAACGACTATTGATCACTTTATTGATGCCCTTCGCCATATATGCAAACGACCATCAATTACAAACATTAAGCTACCACGAGCCGAGTTTAAGTTTTCAAACAGCTAAAGCTGGAGACAACTGGATAGGTACAGTATCCGGCGTAATTCAAGCAACTGAAGAAGTGAACATCAGTGCAGAAATAGATTCTGAAGGATATTTAGAACTAGGTACAGGCTATGGCGTAATGCTAGGTGATTACTACACAGAAGCTTTCATCAGCTATGGTCGTGCCGATTTTTTTGATATTTATGATGTTGGCTTATTCAGCGGAACAGCTCTAACCAACAACATAATGGTATTTGGTAACACATCCCATGAATGGCGAAAATTCCCTTTATTCGATTTAAGTGATGCGAGCCGAGAATGGAAAAGTACCATTGGGACCAGTTACTCTCCCACACAGTTTATGAACTTTGCTTATTCATTCAGTCATGATCGCCAATTAACGGGGTCAAAAGGTTATTACAACAGCCAAGACGTCACTTTTACGCTGAAACCCAAATGGGTGGAACCGTATGTGAAATATACATTCGGTCAAAAGCGCGTTAGTCCAAGTGACCGTACCCGTTCTGATGGCATCGTCGAATTAGGCTTCAACCTTCGTTTTTAGTTTACCGTTTCGTGTGGTAGCTCTCACCCCTTTATAGTCTGATTAAATAAAGGGGCTTTTTGCCTCGTACTAAGTCTTTAGTACCAATCAAGAATAAAACAATCACCTTAAATAATGTTCTCACTTCGGCCTCAATTTCAACCTTCTATCTCCCACCAACCCCTCAAAAAGAACAATAACTTTAACTCACCCTGCCTTTGTGAAAATAAATTATTAAAAAAGATTACATTAGAGATTTAATTTCTATATTTCATTTCAATTAGAGATAAAAAGACAAAACTTTTCTCCGACTACCTTTCTATGCTGTGCCACGTTATTAAGGCGCTACAAGCCTATGATTTAAAATAATTATTAATGAGTAGTCACCATGAATTCGAAGTCGCTAATTATTTTGCTTTTTGTCTCTGTTTGCTTAATTTGGGGAACCACTTGGTTCGCTATGGAAGTAGCATTGCATTCTATCCCACCTATTTTTGCTACTGCGTTGCGCTTTTTACTTGCAGCACCTCTGCTTGCAGTATTGGCGAAAGTCTTCAACCAACCACTGCTGTTCCCTAAAGGTAAGCGCCAATGGCTGCTTATTGTTGCGTTGATGTATTTCGCGATTCCGTTTACGTTGATGATCTATGGCGAGCAATACATCTCTTCAGGTTTAGCGTCGATCATCTTCGCCAACATGCCTGTGGCTGTGATGTTGATGTCTGGCTTATTCTTAGGTCTACGACTAGCGAAGCACCAGATATTCGGTAAGCGTGCCATGAACACCGCATTCTAATCCTTCAGCACGAAGAATAAGATCATCTCTCCAACCCAAAGGAGAGTTGAAATGGCAAAACGACGCACCAACCTAGAATGGCAATCACTGTTTGAACAATATGAAAGTAGCAGTGTTACCCAACGCGCTTTTTGTGAAGAGCATGGACTGAGTTTATCCACGTTCTTCGCCAAACGGCGTCAACTCCA
>NZ_JBFRPJ010000108.1:0-1403 GCF_041471945.1 Vibrio sp. 10N.261.51.A4 | reverse complement strand
ACTTTACGGGGTCACTTCATTTGCTGATATGTGGGTTAACCTAAAGCAAGGTAAAGCTTGGAGTGGCATCGTAAAAAACAAAACCAAATCTGGTGGGTTTTACTGGGTCGATGCTTATGTAACTCCAATTTACGACAATGGTAAGGTGAGTGGCTACCAATCTGTTCGTGTTAAGCCAAAGAATGAATGGATACAAGTTGCAGATAAGGCTTACCAAGGCCTCTTGAAGGCTGAAAAGTCGGGTCGCCAATGGTCATTAAAGATCAGTGACAGTGTTCGTTACGCCGTGTTGCTAGGCTCTTTGGCTGCGCCGTTAATTTCAAATCTCATTGAAGTAGGGCAAGTATCACAATGGTTGTTGAGCCTACTTCCTGTTTCAGCATTAGCACTGCTTTTCCGACAAGAGCTGATTGATACTCCACTGCAGTTGAAAAAGCTGCAATCTAAATTCGATAGTGTTAGTCGTCTTGTTTATTCAGGTAATAGTCAGTTCTCTATTGCCGATTTTCACTTAAAACTATTGTCTGCAAGAATCCACACCGTATTAGGTCGCATGACAGACTCAGCCAAGCCGTTACAAGATTTGGCTGACAACCTAAATGCGACGTCATTTGAAGTATCAGAAGCCTTAGATCAACAAACAGAAGACATTCTTCAAGTACGAGAGGCGACTGAAGAGGTTGAAGTCACCGCCAATGAGGTCTCTTCTCGCACAGAAGAAGCGCACCAGATTGTTGATGTGACTTTGCAAACCTGTGCTGGCGCTAAAGAAAGCATTAATCAAACTCATCAAAACTTAGAGAGCCTAGCTTCTCAGGCTGAAAAGGCGACTCAAACGACTTACCAACTGAGCGATCAAGCGCAGAGCGTAAGCAAGATAATGGAAGAGATTGGTGGAATCGCCGAACAAACCAACTTGTTGGCCCTGAACGCTGCGATTGAAGCGGCGAGAGCGGGCGAGCAAGGACGAGGCTTTGCCGTTGTTGCCGACGAAGTCCGTGCATTGTCGGGTCGAACCTCAAAGGCTACGGTTCAGATCAAAGAGAGCATCGATACCATGCTAACGACGATTGAACGGTGGCAAAAAGATATTCTGGCGAACCGTAAGCAAACGGACGCATGTGGTGATGTTGCGAAGGTGAGTGCAGAGCGCTTGTCGGAAGTCGAAAACCTAATGCAATCCATGAATGAACTCATGCAGTCTGTTGAAAGTTCTGCTCATAAGCAACGTGAGCTGTCGAGTGAAGTCAATCTGCATATGCAGTCTATCGCCTCGACCGCAGAACAAAACTTAGTGGCAACGCATTCTGTGAAAGACCACTCCACAGAGCTAAAAGAACGAGTCAATGAGTTCTACCAACTGGCAAAGCGTTTCGAAGAAAAATGGTTCATCGCGGATTAGC
>NZ_JBFRPJ010000107.1:0-1051 GCF_041471945.1 Vibrio sp. 10N.261.51.A4 | reverse complement strand
GGCTTTGTTTCCTAAATCAGGGAACTAATGCTTAAAGCTACGATCAGATCATCTAAGTTCACTCACATACTTAGAGCAATGCCAAAGCCTCGCTACAGAACAACTAACTGGAAACAATATAACCAAGCCCTAATCAATCGTGGTTCACTGACATTCTGGATTGATGAGGAAGCGATTCAACAGTGGAAGCAACTCAAGCAAGGTAAACGAGGTCGACCTCGATTGTTTAGTGACTTAGCCATTACGACCGCCCTCATGGTTAAACGAGTATTCGCGATGCCGTTGAGAGCGTTACAAGGATTCATCGATTCTGTTTTCAAACTCGCTCAACTCCCGTTGTCATGTCCTCATTATTCATGCATCAGTAAACGAGCCAAAACGGTTAATGTGTCATTCAAGACAAAGACCCGAGGCGCAATACAGCATTTAGCCATTGATGCAACAGGGCTAAAGGTCTACGGTGAAGGTGAATGGAAAGTAAAAAAACATGGTACTGACGGGAAGCGTCGAGTTTGGCGTAAGCTCCATTTAGCCGTAGACACTGGCACTCATGAAATCATTGCGGCTGAGTTAAGTTTATCGAATGTCACTGACGGTGAAGCTCTTCCTAATTTACTGAATCAAACTCGTCGTAGAATCAATGAGATATCTGGTGATGGAGCTTACGATACAAGACAATGCTACGAAGCAATACGTATTAAACAAGCTGTTCCACTTATTCCACCGAGAGAAGGTGCTGCTTTTTGGTTACGAGGTCACCCCCGTAATCTGGCGGTAGCTTGCCAGAAATTATACGGCTCAAATAAACATTGGAAAAAGAAGTACGGTTACCATAAACGGTCACTTTCAGAGACGGCTATGTTCCGTGTAAAGACACTGTTTGGTGGGCGATTAAGTTTAAGAAACTATAATGCTCAGGTTGGTGAAACCTACGCCATGATTAAAGCGTTGAATAAGCTCACAGGGTTAGGTATGCCTAAAACGATAGAAATAGCCTAATAATCACCCATACTGGCCGTTTCTATCTGAGATCCAATTAGGAAACAAAGCC
>NZ_JBFRPJ010000106.1:0-30006 GCF_041471945.1 Vibrio sp. 10N.261.51.A4 | reverse complement strand
TTCAACCGATCGCTTTGGCTCTAACTGATCGGCATTAAGCCTAAGTGGCTGCTTTTTCGTTTAATAACTTTATAGCGGTTTAGCTGGCAAGCCGTTTAGTTCGCTAACTGATTAATTAGAAAGCTTAGCCTCGACTTGCCCAAGCGCTCGCTGGTACATAAACCATGCGCAAGTGCCGGCAAGTACATTACCTACCATGGCTCCCCAGAATAGACCTTCAATGCCAGCAAACTGCGAGCCAACCCATAGGCAAGGCAAGAAGAAGGCGAACAGGCGCAGTGCTGATATCGTTAAGGCAGTATAAGACTTACCAAGCGCATTCGAGATAGAAACCATCAGCATACAGATACCCAACGGCCCTAAACTGATAGGAACGATAAGTAAGTGGTAGTTCAAAATGGTCGAGACTTCGTCTTCGCTGGTCATGAGATTTGCCAACCCGCCAGAGAACATCCAAGTTACCAGTGCGATCACCAATTGGAATCCTAATACAAACATCACGGCAATCTTCACAAGACTACGTATGTTCCCTAGGTTCTTTTCTCCCAACATTCGGCCAATCATAGGTGGCATCGACATAGTCAGAGCAAGCACTGCAACAATCGAAAAGAACTCAAAACGTGAACCTAGCGCCCAAGCTGCAACGGCTGCTGTGCCGTAGCCTGCAAGCAGTTTGGTGGCGAGCATCGAAGAGACTGGTGGCAGTAGCTGACTGATCATCGCAGGCCCCATGATGTTTCCTATAGAACGAATACTCTTGCCGATATCAAGATCGTGCCAGTCGAATGTCATCCAATGCTTCTTAGTTACCTTAGGAGCAACGATAAAGATACCCGCACCGAACGCCAAGATGGTCGCAATCGCGGCTCCGTTGATGCCCATGTCGAGCGTGAATATGAAAATCGGGTCCAATATCAAGTTGATGATGCTGGTCGCGATCATCATCGAACCGGGCAGCATGGTATTACCATTGGCACGACACACACTGTAGAAAAAGTAGAGCACTGCGCCTGTCCAAGAGCTTACCAGCCAATAGATCCAGTAATAATCAATGATCGGCAGTACCGTCGGTGGTGCATCGAGGAGTTGTAAAATAGGACCACGCAACAGATAGATGATGACCGAGAACAGCGCGACACTCACACTGCCCATCGCAACGACTAATCCGCCGAGCTGTTTGGCATAGCGTATCTCGTTAGCCCCAATAGCTCTCGCGATCACAGCCGTTGTCGCGATGCCTAGTCCGACTTGAATCCCGATAATGATCATCTGAATTGGTAGCGTGAAGCCTTGAACCGCGAGCGGCAGTACGCCTAACTGGCCAATAAAAGCACTGTCTACAAGTTGGAAGCTCATCAGGGAGAGCACCCCAAACAGCATTGGCCATGTCATTGTATAGAGTTGTCGGCCAAGAGAAGGCGAGGGAGTTGCGGTCGTAGAATTCATAACACTCTTATCAGTCTTGAAGGTAGGTTTGTCGTAGTGACAATCCACTCAATGAAGAATTGCGTAAAGGATAACGTAACGTTAGCTCGATACCAATAAATGTCACTAAATCTATCGATATTACCTTTGCACAGTTTCATCGGTATGTGAGCATTGTGCAATGCAACTTTATGCATTCGCTTATTGAAATTTAAGGTGTCGTATCTTGTTTCTGAGTTTTATATTAGCGGATTGGGTCTAAAGGTTTTCCATTCGACTATTTCTAATGTTTCGCTTTATCCCGATAACTTGGTGGCGTGACTCCAACCCAACCTTTGAATGCACGATTGAAATTACTCAAGTCGCTGTAACCCACTTGCCAACTGATGTCTTGAACAGAAAGGTTGGTCTCTTCAAGTAGCTGTTTTGCTTTAGCTTCCCGAACTTGTTCTTTGGCTTGTTTAAAGAGAATGTTTTTGCTCTTCAGGTTTCTCTGCAGCGTTCGTTTTGTCATGCCGAGCATGGTCGCAAACCACTCAATATTGAACCAAGGTAGAGTCGCATAGGTGTCTATTAATATCTCGACAGCGTGATGCCAATCTTGGGTACTATTTCGTTCTGAAATGGCACGATAATCATCGGGCAGCGGAATCGAGAACGCACCGTATTGCTCTTCAAACTGAATATCAGAATCAAAGAAATGCTTAGGTAATTTACGTGCGCTGTTGTGCTTAGAGACCAACTTGGCGTGTGATGGTTGCCAGTGACTGTCAATGAACTTACGGCATAGGCTAATCACGGTCAGGGCGCGAAACCATTCTGCTTGTTCAAAACCTGAGGTCGATGGGTGATAGTAACTTCGATGACACAGCCACCACAATCCATCGCTTTTTTCCGTCCATATGGTGACGTGATTACTTAAGGTCGATATTTCAGTAATCAAGCAGCGTACCGCTTGCTCGAGAGAAGTGCATTGTTCAATTTTTCGGTCTAGCTCAGGTGACAATTGCTCTAGAGAGGCCTTACGTCCAACCTCAATCCCTATCGAATAGCCAAACTTACGCTCAAGGCCATGAATGAAGCGAATCACGTCTTGTGTAGGAAGCCATTGATTGGATTGTGTCAGTTCAATGGGTAGACCGCACGCAACGGCGACGGTGCGCCAATCCAGTCTATGTTTGTCACAATACTGAATATATGGAGCAATGTTACTGGTCGAAGTGAGCAGTATGCTGGTGGTGTTCGATGATGCTTTCATTGTTTTGTGCCTACCATTAAATGTCATCAAGTGACCTAATTAAGTGTAGCGCATCTCCCTATACTTTTCCTAACCTAAACAGGAGAACAATTATGAAACTTAAACACATTGCCGTTCTAGTATCGTTAGCGACCCCATCATCATTTGCTCTTGCAGCAAACCCAGTTGAAGAAGCTCTGAAAGTTGAAGGTGCTCAAGTTACCTTGACCGTGAAAGAGGCGAGCACAGCATTTACCCCAAGTTTTACTGACTCAGCTCGTGAGTTATTCAATAACTTTCATTGGCAGATGGGCGGCGACCACAGCGTTTACTACAACATGCACATGAGTGAGTTTCTACCAACGGCACTGGCGGCTCCAAACGAAGAGTACAAGCCTTTAGTCAAAAATATCGACCCACGACTCGCTGCACTGAAAGTTGATACTGAAAGCAAAGGTCAGTTGACAATGGATGAGTACTTGGCGGATGAACAGTTCCGTACCCAAGGCTTTATGTTGATTCACAAAGGGGAGATCGTTTACGAAGCTTACCCAGGTATGAAGCCGACAGATACGCACGTTTGGGCATCTACAGCAAAAACGACGGTTGGCACAGTGATCGCAATGTTAGTGGAAGAGGGCAAAGTCGACCCTGAAAAAGAGATCGCTGAGTATGTTTCTGAATTGAAAGGAACGAACTGGGATGGCATCACAGTACACCAAGTTCTGAACATGTCGACCGCGCTAGACAATGAAGAGACATTAGAGTCTATCTTGAACCCAGACTCTGATGTGGTGCGTTTCTTTGCGGCATCGTTTAACTCACCTCGTGCAAAAACGGGTGAAATGGAAACTTGGATGGAAGTGGCTCAAGGTGCACAGAAACTGGAAGGTGAAAAAGCCGGTGACCATTTCCGTTACGCATCTATCAACACCATGGTGCTGACTAAGTTAGTTGAAAACGTTGAGAACAAAACTTGGACTCAAGTATTCGAAGATCGTGTTTGGTCAAAAGTGCACGCACGTCAACCAATGCAATTCAACTTGACGCCAGATGGCATGGCGATCGCGGTTGGCTTGGTTTCATCAACGGTAGAAGACATGGCTCGCTGGGGAACACTATTTACACCTAGCTGGAAAGCGGTGGCTGATGAGCCAGTGGTGTCACAAGCTGTGATTGATCGTATCCGCAACGGCGGTGATCCAAAAGCATTCGTAGGTACTAGCAAAGAGAGCAGTTCACTGCACGCATACAACGAAAAAGCAGACTACAACGCATACCAATTTGATTTCATTTTCAATGACGGTGCAATGTCGAAAAGTGGCAACCTAGGCCAATTTATTTACATCGATCCTGCACGTGACTTTGTGGGTGTGATGTTCTCAACCAACCCATACCACTCAGGTTTTGGTGAGAATAAAGGCCCTGCACTAATGCGTTCGGCAGCAAAACTACTTGCTGACAAGTAATCTATTTATTACCTAACAGGATGTTCCAGGCTTCAAGGAGGAAGCAAGCGACTTTCGAGAGATATAATGAAAAAGTTTGCTCTATTAATCCCGTTGAGTTTAGGTCTAGCCCTTCCTGCACATGCTGATTCAGATTCCGAACGTGTTATCGATCCTGCTGATGTCACTAAAGTTTATACTCAAGCTGCATTGATGCTGAATGGTAGTTCAGATATCCAATTTCAAGGGCAAGTTTCTGGCGGTTTAGAAAACGGTCAGCAGTTTGCCCTACTGGCCGAAGGGACGTTTGTCGATGAAAGCAACACAGCGCTTCGCGATCCAGACAAATTCGGTACAGAGTACAGCAACTCTAGAATTCAGTACTTCCACGTCTTTGAAACGGGGACGAAAGCTACGCCTAAAGTGGGTCTTTCATTAGATTATATTAATACGCGCAACAGTATTAAAAATGACTTATTGTCGGTTGGCGGTGTTGTTGCGATTAATCCAGCTTATACCGGTGGATTCCTGGTATTTCCAAGAGCAGGACTGATGACTGGTAGTATGGAGATCCCTGGCGTCACTTCATCTAAAGATGATTTAACGGGATACTCGCTTGGTTTGATTACCGCGAAGCATCTCGGTGACTCTGGCGCTTATGTGTCTTTGGTTCCTGAGTGGCAAGATCTTTCTGGTGATGATATCGACATGCAAAACTTCTCATTTAAAACATCGTTAAATGTGCCGATGAACACTGCAAGAACTTGGTGGTTGAATACGCGCTATGACATTACCAAAGCGGATGTTGATGTGAAAGGTGTGTCAATGCCGAATGGTTGGCAAACCGAAGCTTGGGTTGGTGTGAGATACTACTTCTAGCGCTCTAGCCAGCTAATTTGGAAAGAACCTAAAAAAGCCAGTCAACGCGACTGGCTTTTGTCGTTAAGGTACCGCGTGAAGCGTTACTTATTTACTTATTTACTTATTTATTAACAACGTTACCTAGCTTCAACCACGTATCGATAACCGTATCCGGGTTTAGTGAAACAGAGCTGATGCCTTGCTCCATTAACCACTCTGCTAGGTCGTCATGGTCAGATGGGCCTTGGCCACAAATACCCACGTATTTACCCGCTTTGGTTGCCGCATCGATCGCCATTTTCAGCATTGCTTTCACGGCTGGGTTACGCTCATCGAAGAGGTGTGCCACATCGCCTGAATCTCGGTCGAGGCCAAGTGTCAGTTGCGTCATGTCGTTTGAGCCGATAGAGAAGCCATCGAAGTACTTCAAGAACTCATCAGCCAAGATTGCGTTCGATGGTAGCTCACACATCATGATCACTTTCAGACCTTGGTCGCCACGGCGAAGGTCGAATTTAGCCAGAATGTCGATAACCGATGCCGCTTCGCTTGGAGTACGAACGAATGGGATCATGATTTCAACGTTCTTAAGGCCCATTTCGTTGCGAACACGTTTTAGTGCTTGAGTTTCTAGCTCGAAACAGTCTTCGAATACTGGTGAGATGTAACGAGATGCACCACGGAAGCCTAGCATTGGGTTCTCTTCATGCGGTTCAAACGTTTTACCGCCGACTAGGTTGCTGTACTCGTTCGACTTAAAGTCAGACATACGTACGATCACACGCTTAGGCCAGAATGCAGAAGCGATAGTCGCGATGCCTTCTGTTAATTTGCTTACGTAGAAATCGATAGGATCTTTGTAGCCACGAATACGTTCGTTGATTTCCGCTTTTAGCTCATCCGTTTGTGCATCGAAGTTAAGCAGCGCTTTAGGGTGAATACCGATCATCTTGTTGATGATAAATTCTAGACGAGCAAGGCCAACACCTTCGTTCGGGATTTGTGCAAAGTCGAAGGCACGATCTGGGTTACCCACGTTCATCATTACTTTGGTTGGTAGCATTGGTAGCTCATCAACCTCAGAACGTTTGATTTCAAAATCGAGTTCGCCGTTGTAAACGTAGCCTGTTTCGCCTTCTGAACATGACACTGTCACGGTATCGCCATCGTTTAGGCTGCTTGTTGCGCTGCCACAACCAACAATCGCTGGGATACCAAGCTCGCGAGCAATGATCGCAGCGTGACAAGTACGGCCACCACGGTTAGTCACAATCGCAGACGCTTTCTTCATCACAGGTTCCCAGTCTGGGTCTGTCATGTCAGTTACCAGCACGTCGCCTTCTTGAACCAGTGACATTTGGTCTAGAGAATCAACCAAGCGAACAGGGCCAGAGCCGATACGCTGACCGATAGCGCGGCCTTCAACCAAGACATCCGCCTTATTGTTTAGCTCGTAACGCTCGATAACGTTTTGATCGCTTTGAGAACATACGGTTTCTGGGCGAGCCTGAACGATGTAAAGCTTGCCGTCGATGCCATCTTTCGCCCACTCAATGTCCATTGGACGTTGGTAGTGCTTCTCGATGATCATCGCTTGTTTTGCTAGCTCTTTGATCTCTTCATCGTTGAGTGAGAACTCGTTACGCTCTTGAGTGTCGGTGTCGATGATATCGACTTGCTTGCCGATTTCTTGATTGGTCGAGTAGATCATCTTGATCAACTTAGAACCAAACGTCTTTTTAACGATTGGGTAGTGACCCGCTTCTAACATTGGCTTGTGAACGTAGAACTCGTCTGGGTTCACTGCGCCCTGTACAACCATTTCACCCAAGCCCCAAGAAGAGGTGATGAATACCACTTGGTCGAAGCCAGACTCAGTATCAAGCGTGAACATCACACCTGAAGAGGCTTTGTCTGAGCGAACCATGCGCTGGATACCCGCAGACAATGAAATGCCACGGTGGTCAAAGCCTTGGTGTACACGGTAAGAGATCGCGCGGTCGTTAAACAGAGAAGCGTAAACGTGCTTGGTAGCTTCCAGTACAGCGTCGATGCCTTTCACGTTAAGGAAGGTTTCTTGCTGGCCTGCGAATGAAGCATCTGGAAGGTCTTCTGCGGTTGCAGATGAACGCACAGCTACAGACAATTCTTCGTTGTCTTCGATTAGCTCGCGGTAGTTATCACGGATGTCTTGCTCTAGTGATTCTGGGAAGGGTGCGTCTAGAACCCATTGTCGAATCGTTGCACCTGTCTTACGCAGGGCGTCAACGTCTTCAACATCAAGTTCATCAAGTAGTTGGTGGATGCGCTCATCAAGACCTTTGTAGTCAAGAAAGTCGTTAAACGCATAAGAGGTGGTAGCAAAACCATTAGGTACAGAAACACCAGCATTGGACAGGTTAGAAACCATCTCGCCCAGTGAGGCGTTCTTACCGCCGACTTTGTCGACATCTTCCATGGATAGGCCATTGAACCATAGGGTATTATTTTGCATTTATTTCTCCAGAAACATAGCAAGCATTGTAGGGATTTAAAGGCAAACGATTACGTATCAGTTTAAAAAAATGTAAATTATTTTTTAAAGCTGTGGGGGACGTAATAGTCAGCAGGGTTTCGTTATATATATTATGGTTCCCATCCTACTCAAAATAATTTTAAACATTAAATAAAAAATGCAAATTGATATCCAAAGTCGTGATGTATTCTATGTTTCTGATGGAACGGCCATAACATGTGAGACTTTAGGGCATGTTGTTCTAGGTCAATTCCCTTTTAAAGCCAATGAAAAAACCTTTCCGTTTGTGGAAAGTGAGGACAAACTTTCTGATTTATTAAAAGAGATTGAAATTTCGTATCGTGATACCGGATTAGAACCGCTAGTGTTCTTTTCGATTGTGATACCTGATATCAAAACCAAATTGCTAGAAGCGCCCGCGCACTGTTATGACGTGTTAGAGAGCATCGTGCAGAAAGTACAGGATGACATTCAGATGGCGCCTGTTCCTAAGTTGCAGCGCTCACGCAGTGTAAACAAGGACTCGGTGAAGTATTTCGACCGTATTGCTGCGATTGAGTACACGCTCGCGCATGATGATGGCATCACGCTAAAAGGGCTGGAAGAAGCCGACATCATCTTGTTGGGTGTTTCTCGAAGTGGCAAAACACCAACAAGTTTGTATATGGCGATGCAGTTTGGCTTACGCGTAGCAAACTACCCATTTATCCACGATGACTTGGCACGCTTAAAGCTGTTGCCAGAGTTTGAGATCTACCGACATAAGCTGTTTGGTTTGACCATTGATGCAGAAAGGCTCACTGAAATTCGTGAGAACCGCTTAGCAGGCAGCGAATACGCCAGTGACTCACAATGTGTGTATGAATTGCAAACGGTAGAGGCGATGTTCCGTCGAGAAGCGATACCTTACATCAACACCTCTTCACTATCGGTTGAAGAAATTTCGACACGAATCTTGGAGCGAACAGGTTTGAGAAGGCGTCTGCTGTAAGACAAAGCCTTAGAGAAATAGAATGGCCAGATAAAAGAAAATCGAAGCTCGCAGTTTACACCTGAGAGCTTCGATTTTTTGTTTGTGCTCGTTGTAGTCGCTTGCGAGTCAGAGCTTGTTTTCTTAATCAGAGCTTGCTTTCTTAATCGAGATAGCTTTCTAGCGAAGTAAAGACAGCTTTAGCGTTTCACTTTTCTTTTCTAACCAGCGTTCAAGTGCTGGTGGCCATGTGATGCTTGGTTCTACGCAAAAGCCACGAAGCATCGAGAAATACACCGCTTGATCGACTAGAGGCAGTGATGACTCACCATTCTCTAGATCCAGTAAGAGTTCGGCATCTTTCAGTAATGGGTTAATCAGTTGAACGAACTGAGGCGTCTTTTCTAACAGTTCTTCAAAGTTAAAACCTTCGGTCTCTTTACTGGCACGCCAAGCTTCTTTGGCTCCAGCAGAGCGATATTCAGCCAAGTCGAGGTTCCACCAACGTGGGCGTCCAATCTGTTGAGTAAGAGGGAATGCGCGAGTTTGGAACACAGTCACTTGCTCAGATGGCACACGCTGCTCATCGCTTGATTTCAAGTCCATGAAGTACGCGATGATATCTAGGCTCTCTGCCATGATAGAGCCATCGTCTTTTTGTAAGACGGGTACCATCTTTTTACCGATCAGATCGATAAGGGTTTGGGCATCATCATAATCGACAGAAACAAGCTCAATGTTCAAGCCTAGCGATTGAGCAATGTAGGAGACTCTTGCACAGAAAGGGCAGTGATCGTAAATGTAAAGCTTCATAGCTTCCCTCATTCGGGTCTTTCTTAGTATAAGATGATGCTAATGTACCAGAAACTTTCGCAGACAATAAGCCTTTGTTAACAAGAACTATTCACTGCGATTAAGTGCACGGGAATATCAAGAGAACGATGAGAATAAGCACCTAGTGTAGAAACTCGTTGCCTAATTCTATTGTCAGTTGAGTGCGGTTTTATTGTAACGAGTAAGCTAATGAGAAAGCTGGTGGGTAAATGACGGGCATAAAAAAGGCTCTGGCTGCTTACTCTAATGCAGAAGAGTGAAGTCAGCCAAAGCCTCAATTTTCTTACCTTTAGTAGAGTGACTACTAAAAGGGCAGAGTGGTTAAACTATGCTTTTTTAAGATCTTGCGCTGGGTAAGTAAGCGTCATTGCGCCTTCTACCGTTGTAACGTGAACGTAGCCGCCACCAGCACTTAGGCCAGTTACTACCATTTCACCTAGTTCAACACCTTTTGTTGCTACAACGCGATCATCAACTGAAAACACTTTACACACCTTCAATAAATTAAATAAATACGATAGATATCGAACGCGGATTTAAACAGATGGGACCTCAATCAACTAATCCGGTTATTTGTCGTAAAGATTAAATTCAGTTATGTATAAATAATTATGTATTAAAAATCAGTTTGTTAACTTACGCTGTGACGTTATTTATCCGCTGGATACACTACACCAACTTGTTGGCGCATCTCTGTAATTAACTTCGCAACCGTTAAAGCGCGCAGTTGGGCCTGCGCTTGTGTTGCGTTGTCGCCAGCAATGCAGCTAGCAAAGGCCTGCGCTTCGTAACTCATGGAGTTTTCGCTTTGTGCTTGAGTAAGGTTTTCTACCGTGCCATCGCGGTAGCGGATCTTAACGTCAGTACATTCAGCGATGTGATCGATGATGATCGCCCCTAATTCACCTTGGATCTCGCTTGGCGCATAAGAGTCGCTGACTTTGGAGTGCGCAAGGGTCACATCAAACTCAGGGTATTGGAAGATCGCACAGCCATGAGCATCGACACCTGAATCAAGTAGCTTTGCAGAAGCCTGTGCGTTTTCAGGTTTGCCAAATAGCGCGACTGTCGCGGCAACACAGTAAAAGCCAATATCGACCAATGAGCCGTTAGAAAAAGCTGGGTTGAAGGTATTTGGGTTCTCGCCGTTTAGGTATTTTTGGTAGCGCGATGAATACTGGCAGTAGTTGATGTGTGCTTTATGTACCTTGCCAATCTTTTCTAACCCAAGTTGAACTTGCTTAAAGTTCGGTAGGAATTGAGATTTATACGCCTCAAACAGCACCACACCGTTTTTCTCAGCGACTTCGAACATGCGTGTTGCTTCATCAATATTTGATGCAACCGGCTTTTCACAGATAACATGCTTGCCGTGTTCCATCATGAAGATAGATTGCTCGCAATGCAGTGAGTTAGGGGAAGCGATGTACACGGCTTCTACAGTGTTGTCATTGGCCAATGCGTCGAGTGAGTCATACGTGGTTTCAACGTCAAATTCTTGGGCGAACTGTGCCGCGCTGTCTAGATTTCGAGAGTAAACCGCAGCAAGTTGCATCGATTGAGATTCGTGCGCAGCTTGAACAAACTTTTGTGTAATCCAATTGGTTCCAATTACAGCAAACTTAATCATATAGGTATCCAGTCGTTAGTCGTCGTTAGTATATTGATTCTGCAGAGATAGTAGCACTCAACGGCTGGCAATGTGCCTGAGATTTACGGAACAATTTCCCTAAACATAGTGCCTAATATTAATGTTCAGCCTTCACAGAGCGTCTGAGTTGACCAGTGTAACGGTGCACAACTAAGCCATTTTTGCTAAGGTGTTATTGAATTCAAACAAGGTGATGATATGCAAATCCGGACGGCCAAGGTAACTGATATTAACGCGATCTTAGCGCTCTCTGAACAGATAAACCGTCAACATCATCTTGGTGCGCCTATGGTATTTGCACCAGCGTCACAAGGCTTGGCCGACAGTGAAGAGTATTGGTTAGGTTTGATGCTTGACCCACTTGGCGCTTTCTTGGTTGCAGTAGACGACAAGCAAGTCGTTGGCTTTTTAGCGGGTAAGGTAACGCAGAACAAAGGCGTCAGTTTTATTCAGCCGCACAAGGTGGCAAGGGTCAATACGATTGTGGTGAACGATCAGGTTCAGAGCAAAGGTGCTGGTCGAGCGTTAATGAAGTCTTTTAATCAATGGGCGCAGGCGAGAGGAGCGATAGAACTTAGGTTGGAGGTAATGGAGTTTAACCAACAAGCTCAGGGTTTCTATGAGTCGTTAGGAATGGAAACTCAGTCACGAACCATGTCCATGCGTTTTGAGGAGATCTAAAGGTGCGTCTGTTTCTGCCTTTATCACTGTGTTTACTGTTTGTGGCTTCGAACGCGAATGCTGAGCAAGTCGTGGTCGAGAAAATAGTCTCTGACGCGACCGCTATCGAAACCATCGTATTCGAGTCTGCACCGGCTCATTCTCAACGTGTCTCAACGTCTTCATCTAACTCAAACTCTTCCACGAGCTCAAACTCCGAGCATGTGATTATTGTGGATGATGTTCTTAACAGTAGCCCTGATGAAAAGGTAGCTCAGCTTTCTCAAGGGTCATCAAAACGTCCACCTCAAAGTTCCTCTCGACAGTTTTACAACGTACCGGATAGCGCATCTGAGATAGATTCGCTGTCGCAAGTGGTTACGTTAGTTAAAGTCGATAAATCGAAACGTAGGATGTATCTGCTAAAAGGTGAAGAGGTGATTCAGGAGTTTCGTATTGCGCTAGGCAAACAACCGAAAGGGCATAAACGCTTTGAAGGGGACAACCGAACGCCGGAAGGGGAATACCAGCTCGATTATGTGATGGAAGAGTCGGACTTTTATCGCTCAGTACATATTAACTATCCGCAACCTTCGGATATGCAATGGGCAGAGCAAAATGATGTAGATCCTGGAGGAAACATCAAAATCCATGGCATCAAAAACGGCGAGCGTCGTTCGCCGAGCTTTATTCAAAGCTTTGATTGGACGGATGGCTGTATCGCGTTAACCAATCAAGATATGGATGAGTTTCTCCAACTTGTAAAAATGGGTACCCCTATCCATATTGAATGGTAGTCATAGGTACCCACTTTTCTTAATCATTTTCCGTAGTCAATTAGCGCAATCAATTCGCGAAACCAATTCGTAAAAGCAACTTCCAAACTTAACCGCTAAAGCCAGTTACAGTATGACTCGACCTGCACTGAATATTGCAATCACAATCAGCAATGCAATGGTGACTGGCTTGAACTTCGCTCCACCAAATCTTTCGAACAGTTTAGAACCCACATAACCGCCAAGCATGCTGCTTGGTAGAAGCGCGAGAGTCAGCCAAACTACATCGCGGTCGACTAACCCAGCGATAGATGCCGAAACAAATGCAGTGGAATCTGCCAATACAAAGAAGGCAATCAGGCCTGCTCTAGCAATGTGCGGAGCGACTGGGCTTGCCAATGCATGAGTGCCAATTGGAGGCCCTGACATCGAAGCCGCGCCGTTCATTACACCCGCAAGACTGCCTAGAATATAGGGAGCAAATCTAGGTTCGCTTTTGTACTGGAAGCCTTTATAGATCATAAGCGCAGACGCAAAAATGAAGGCACTGATGATCAAGATGATCGTGTCTTGGCTAACGGATTTAAGCAGAAGTAAGCCGACTGGTGTGAAGGCAAAACAAGGGATAAATACCTTTAAAACCCAGCGCCAGTTAACGTGTTTTCGAACTTTAGGCAGTAATTGAACATTGCCTAATAGGTCGATCAACATGAAGACAGGAACCAGTTCGATAACAGGCAAGAATAACGCACTTAATGGCAATGCCACTAAGGTGAAACCGAAACCTGAGAAGCCACGAACAATAGCGGCGAAAATGAAGATTGCACCCAAAATTGGGAAGGTTGGACTAAAAATGAGATCCATAAATTAAGTAACCAATGAAGCTGTCTGTATAGAGCGAGCTAATGAAACCAAGTGAGTAGCGGAATGTACTCCTACTCACTTGTGTTTGCTACCTAATTTTAAGGTTTCCCGAGAGTTAATTTTAAAGTCTCTCGGGGTTGTTTTTGCGGTATTTGTTTGGTCAATTTATAGAGGTAAATTGATTCGGAAAATCAGTGAATACGGCATCTACTTTTGAGATGAATTTGAAGTGAGACGGATCGTTTACTGTGTAGCACCATGTTTGGATGTTTGCTTCACTGAGTGTATCAAGATCGCTCTGATTCACATGCTCGTAGTTCATGTGACAGCTGAACGCTTTGACCTCATTGATGAGTATAAGATCATCTTGAGTCAGTTGCTCTGTGATTACTCCCACTCGATATCTCGGTAAATGGCGAGCCATTTCAGCAACCACCTTATGGCTGAAGCTCGAAAGTAAGACCTTATCGGTGTCTAGATTTGAGCGAATCAACTCGTCGTGCAGCAAATCAACGACATAAGGGGCTTGATGTCGGCTGTCGACTTTGATTTCGAGGTTGACGCTAAGATCATGCTGCTCAGTAAGCGCGAGCAACTCTTCCAACGTTAATATTCTTTCACCTGCGAACTGCTCAGACTTCCAACTGCCAAAATCAAGCTGACGCAGTTCTGCAAGGGTGTGTTCGTCGACACGCCCCTTGCCATCGCTGCAGCGCTCAAGGGTGTGGTCGTGACAAACCACAAGTTGATCATCCTGAGTTGGCTGAATATCTACTTCAATCCATTTCAAGCCGAGTTTAGCGGCTTGTTCAATGCTTGCTTTGGTATTTTCTGGGTGAGTACCTGCTACACCCCGATGACCTACGATGATAGACGACATAATTAATCCTTCTTAAAGACGCACCGTAAAAACGCATTAAATATCAGTGTACTCGATTAAGCGAGGGCCGTCGTTATGCTTGTCGTCTCTTCGCGTGACTCTTGTGAAGTAAAGTTATTCGGCTGAATACGCTTTCCACGACTGTCAAAAATATGCAGGTTAGATTTATCAATGCTTAATCCGAGCGGCAGTACTTGGCATAGTGTCGTTTCTGGCGTGACGGCGATAAAGGGTTGGTCGTTCACCAGGCCATGAACCAATTGATTCGGCCCCAATGGCTCAACCACACTGATACGCAGTTCGAGAGGCAAGGTGTTCATTTTTAATTCGGAACAAACCTCAGAGTGTTCAGGGCGAATGCCAAGCGTGATAGTCGCGTTCTTAACGTGCGCGTACTCTGGCAGGTACATTTGTTGATCACCGATTTCAAGATAGCCATCATCGAGCGTGGCAGTTAGGAAGTTCATCGCGGGGCTGCCAATAAAGCTTGCCACAAAGGTACTGGCAGGCTGGTGGTAAACTTCTCTTGGTGTGCCGACTTGTTCTATTTGGCCTTTGTTGAGAACTACGATTCTATCTGCCAGTGTCATGGCTTCGACTTGGTCATGAGTCACGTAAACACTGGTTACGCCTAGCTCGCGTTGTAGCTTTTTGATTTCTAACCTCATGTGAGCGCGCAATGAGGCATCTAGGTTAGACAAAGGCTCGTCAAACAGGAACAGTTGAGGGTCGCGTACAATCGCTCGTCCCATAGCAACGCGCTGGCGCTGACCACCCGAAAGCTTGGCTGGCTTGCGATCTAGGTATTCTTCGATCTTTAGTGTCTTGGCGACTTTCTCAATCTTCTCTTCAATTACGTGTTGGCTGACACCTCGGTTCTTTAAACCATAAGCGAGGTTTTTGTATACCGTCATGTGAGGGTAGAGTGCGTAATTTTGAAAGACCATTGCGATATCTCGTTGAGCTGGCTTTTCGTTATCAACACGGCGGCCACTTAAGTGAATCTCTCCGCCAGAGATACTTTCCAGCCCCGCTATTGAACGTAGGATAGAAGACTTGCCGCAACCCGATGGGCCAACCAACACAAGAAATTCACCCTTTTCGATATCAAGCGAGACATCTTTCACTGCACGATGACCGTTCTCATAAGTCTTTACCAAGTTTTTGATGCCTAACATGGTAGGTGCTTTGTGCGTATGGTTGTGAGTGGCTTGGGTGTGCCCTAACGTTTGTTTTAACTTTGGCATCGGGGTGTCCTCTGTATTTTTGTGGATAGCTTGGTGAGAATGCAGGTGAGACATCTTGTACTCAGCGAGTGATTGAATGCGGTTATCGTTCATTTGATTTTTGTCGTTATTATTTTTCACTTTCTACTAGCCCTTTTACAAACCAACGTTGAAATACAACCACCACTAAAACGGGTGGCAACATAGCTAAAATCACCATGGCAAAAACATAGTCGTAGCGCGGTAAACTGGTTTCATTGATGTTGTTGAGTACTTGTTTGATGCCCATCACGATGGTGTTGTAGCCTTCGTCCGTGGTCATCATGATTGGCCACAGATATTGGTTCCAACCCACCACAAACATGATGATAAAGATTGCGGCAATCATGGTTTTAGACAGTGGCAATAAGATGTCGACAAAGAATCGAAATGGACCTGCGTTATCTAGCTGAGCGGCTTCTAACAATTCATCGGGGATGGTTTTGAAGAACTGCCTAAAAAAGAACGTCGCGGTGGCTGAGGCGATCAAAGGCAGAATTAAACCTGTGTAGCTATTAAGAAGCCCAAGCCCAGCGACAACCTCATAGGAAGGGATAATGCGCACTTCTAATGGCAGCAAAAGCGTCACGAAGATCAACCAGAACCAAGCTGTAGCATAAGGCAGTCTGAAGTAGACCAAAGCATACGCAGCCATCATCGAAATGATGATCTTACCGATCGCAAAACCTAGCCCCATGATCATCGAGTTGGCGATCATTTTGCTGGCGGTGACTTCGCCACTGAAGCCCATGCTTTTGTTCCAAGCTTCTCTATAAATGGCGGTAAAGTTATCGCCTGGGAGCCATTGCAGGCCATCGCTGACAATGGTGTTTGGGTTATGCGTCGAACTGGCGAAGATTAGCCAGATAGGGACCAACATAAACAGCATCCCAGCAATTAAAATTAGGTGGTCAGAGACCTTATTACTTTTCATAAATAACTCCTGTCGCGTAATTCATTGCACGCTTGGCTTTCACTGGTGGTTGCTCTCTATTGCCGATAAGTAGCGCGATTGAAGGGTTAATAGTGAACACGCTTTTCTACAACGCGGAACTGGATAAATGTAAGAGTGAGGACCAGCAGTAACAGCACAACAGATTGTGCGGAGCTGCCGCCTAAATCTGCGCCAACAAAACCATCTCGATACACCTTGTACACCAACGACGTTGTGCCGCCACCTGGGCCGCCATTGGTCATGGTGTCCATCACGCCAAAGGTTTCAAAGAACGAGTAGGTGAGGTTGATGACCAGAAGAAAGAAGCCTGTAGGTGCGAGTAGCGGGAAAGTAATGGTCCAGAAACGTTTCGAGTCGCTGACACAATCGAGCATCGCCGCTTCTTTTACGGCGTAAGAGATCGATTGAAGCCCAGCCAGAAAGTAGATGAAATTCACCGAAACCTGTTTCCAAACCGAAACCAAAATCAGAGCAAACGTGGCATCCAAAGGGTCGGTCTGGAAGCTAAAGTCCCAACCTATAACCGCAAATATCTCGGCAAACACGCCAATATGTGGGTTAAACAAGAAAGCACCGATTACGCCTGCAATCGCAGGGGCAACCGCGTAAACCCAAGTGAGAGTGACCTTGTAAGCGCCTTGTCCGTGAATGATGTTGTCGGCTTTAACCGCGAGCAGTAGCGCTAAGGCAAGCGATAAGAAAGAGACCACGATTGCGAACATTAATGTGAAGCCAATCGAGTTCAGATACTCGCTCGATTCGAATAGCATCTGATAGTTTTCGAACCATACGAATATCGATGAGGCGCCCCAAGGGTCTTCTAGCATGAAGGACAGGTAAACTGCCTTTGCCGCAGGGTAGATAAAGAAAACCGCAATGATGAGTATCTGAGGCGCCAAAAATAGGTAAGGCAGCGGAGAGTGAAAGAATTGCTGACGTCGTTCCACAGGGTAATCCCCAAAAATTAGTGACTGTTATCACTGTTAGTTACGGTGAGCACTAGCGCTATAGCAAAGGAATGCATCCAGTTGAGTTGTAGTTTTTGGAGCAAGAAATGGCGCTAGTGAAGAATCTCCTCACTCCTTGCCATTACGTTTTTAATGACGCAGTGACAAGTGGTGAGGAGCAATGAACGGCTTTGGTTTGTTAAGCCTTTAGCTCAGTAATCTGCTTTGGTTAAAAAGCCAAATTAGTTCATCGTACGAGCGAAGCGTTTCAGCAGTTTGCTGCTCTCATCTTCGACTTTATCTAGGCTATTCTCGACGCTAGAGCGGTCAGCGAAGATATTGTCGAACTCACGATGCATCACTTCACGAATTTGAGGGTAGTAACCTAAGCGGTAGCCCTTAGTCCATTCGCCCGATTTTAGGCTTAGCTGCTTAACGCCCACTTCTGCATCTGGTTGTTCGTTGTAGTAGCCAGACTCTTTCGCTAGCTCATAGGCAGCCGTTGTTACAGGTACATAACCAGTGGTTTTGTGCCAGTAGACTTGAGTTTCAGGCTTAGTCAGGTAATCAAAGAACGCTGCGACACCTTTGTCTTGTTGTTGGTCATGGCCATTGAGTGCAAACAGAGCTGCGCCGCCAATGAAGGTTAAGCCTGCGTCTGGGTTAACCGATTTCCAGTATGGAAGGTATGTGGTGCCGAGTTCGAAAGGTACGCGGTTACGTAAGCCACCGAATGAGCCTGAAGAACCCATCCACATCGCCACTTCTTGGCGCTCGAAAGGGGTTTGGTTTGCATCCCAGTCGCTGCCGTAATACTTGTAGTAACCTAGATCTGACCACTCTTTCATCTTGCTAACGTGCATCATCATGTCTTTGGTGTTGAACATGATCTTAGTGGACAAGCCATCGTAGCCGTTGTTTTGATCTGCGACTGGCAGGTTGTGGCGAGACTTAAAGTTCTCGAACATGATCCACGGCGTCAGAGATTGAGAAAACGCGATGTGTCCTTCAGCCTTCAGTTTCTTAGCGACCACTTCTAGTTCTTCATAAGTTTTAGGCGCGTCTGCACCCACTTCCGCGAGAAGATCTTTGTTGTAGTAAAGAACCGGTGTCGAACTGTTGAAAGGCATACCAACCATCTTGCCTTGGTTGTCGGCATAGAAGTTACGAACGCCCGCTAGGTAGTCGTTTGAATTAAAGTTGTAACCCGACTCAACCAGAATATCCTGTACCGGTTTCGCGACGTCTTTCGCGTTCATGATGGTTGCTGCGCCTGCATCGAAGACTTGCAGAATATTGGGTGCTTCACCTGCTCGGTATGCCGCGATACCGGCTGTTAAGGTCTCTGTGTATGAACCTTTGTAGATTGGCGTGATCTCGTAATCATCTTGTGACGCATTAAAGTCGGTCGCAATTTTGTTTACTGTTTCTCCAAGCTGGCCGCCCATTGCGTGCCACCAAGTGACTTGAGTCGTTGCGAACGCTGGCATTGCCGCTGTCGCAGAAAGAACGCCTGCCAAAATTAGCTTATTCATCTTCGTTTCCTTTTGGATGAAATCGATGTCGAGGTATTGGATTAGAGTGTTAACGAGACGGTAGGGGTGTCGTTTGAAGCTATCTTGAACAGGGCGTATTTCACTTAAGTGGCTAAACCGTTTCACTGATATGAAAGATTCATTTCGATTTCATTTAAGAGAAAGTTATTGATGGTTTTAATATTTATTGCGTGCGGTTTTTAAGAGGTATGTTGTTCAATACTCGCTCAATATTTGTTCCATAAAAAAGCCTCTCGAAGGAGAGGCTTTGAATAAGCTAGAGCTTGTTATAATCGGCTTTGTTCTAGTGTGCGATATCTAGTTGGTTGTCTTTCACGCCGTTAATACGGAACCAACCTGCAATACTGAATCGCTCTGTGTTTGTCGGCAGTACCTCGTGTGGGAACTGTTCAGATAAGAACACAAATAAGCGGCCTGACTTTGGTGGAATGGTCGCGATGTGGTTGTCTTTTAGGTCGTAAACCACAAGTTCACCAGCGTCTTCTTCTGTCCACTCATCATTCATATAGAACACAGTGGTCAGGCGGCGGTTTTCATTGCCCTTGAAACAGTCTAAGTGCTTCTGGTAGAAGTCGCCTTTTTCGTATTTAGCAAAGTGCGCTTCGTACTCGAACAGACCCAAAAAGAACGCTTGGTTTGCCGCTAAACGAATTTGTTCCATTTTGTCTAGGAACAGAGATGCTGGCTGACCCATATCGCGGCGCACCCATTGAATCTTGTCACTACGAATGGTCGACTCTCGCGTTACTTCATCGTTACGGCCAATCCTAGCCTTTTTCCAGTTCTCTGGAATGCAATCCCTCAATGCCACCACTTCTTCTTGAGTTAAGAAGTCATCCCAAACGAAATAACCTTGGGTAGAAAGAGCATCGATTAGTTGGTTCATGTATAGCACTCAGACAATAAATTAGAGGTGCATATATAGTCCTAATAACTTAGGTCAACAAATCACGTATTTTGTCGTCACGATAAAAGAGCGGAAGAGCATGGTACTTTGATGTGATTTTATAGTTAACAAATTTGTTACAAATAAATGTGAGTTTGCTATGGTGTAGGTCTGACCAGTTGAATTATCACAAGGAGCGGTTTTGCAGCTGCATACCATCAAAGGCTATATCCAAGACATGTATCTCGTAGAGTACCCAGATAGGTTGCTGTTACTTGATGGTGCGTGCCGTGCGGATATTCCTCATCTTAGGGCTTTCATTGAAGATGAGCTTGGCCGTGAATTTAGCGACCTACATACTGTGGTTGTTACACACATGCATCCGGACCACGCAGGGGCAGCGCATACGCTCAGAAAGCTGACTAATTGTCATTTGGTGGCAGCAAACAGAGACAAAGATTGGTATCACGGCATCGATGGCATTTTGATGCACCTGACCGACTTAGCGCTTGCTAGGTGGATGGCGAACCGCTTAGGCAAGCCTAAAGCAAACCTATGGTATTCAAGAAAGTTAAAGCCGGACTACAAGCTGTCTGATGGGGATAGTATTCCAGGGTTTGATGATTGGTTGGTTCTTGAAACACCGGGCCATACCGACCGTGATCTCTCGGTCTATTGCCCATCACACAGCGTGGCTTATGTGGCCGATTTAATGGTCGAGGTTAAGAAGAAGCTGATTCCGCCGTTTCCTATCTTTCACCCTAATAAGTATCGAGCGTCTGTATCGCGCATTTATGACATGCAGCTCGATACCTTGCTGGTGGCGCATGGTGGGCAAGTCGATTTCAGTCAGAAGGCTTTTGAACACCTGCTGATGAGTGCCCCAAGAAGGCCTGTTACACATTGGCGAGTGACGAAAATCAAAACCAAGAAATTACTTTTATCGATTGGGCGATTTGGTTTTCAATCTCATGGTAAATCGAAGAAATAGATCAGAAGTCTGAATGCAAAGTCGTGTATTCAGAGCTGAAAGTAGAAATAGAAAAATAGATAGCAATAAGGCCAGTCATGAGACTGGCCTTATATCGTTGTGAGTAGCTTTAGTTATAACCTGTGGAGCGGTTACGATGACTCGGATTAGTGAGTCAGCAGGAATTCACCCGCTGGGTCAACAATCACTTTGTCACTCATGCCTTGGCGACCAAGCAACATCATGTAAGTCATGTCTTGACGGTTGCTTAGCGTGATATCGATAGGCCATTGTTGGCCACCGATTCTCAGCATGGTCTCAATCACACAACGGTGTTCAACTTCGCCGTTAGATGATTTGATTTTCTTACTTGTTTTCAGTTTCGCTTTGCAGCGCACTGTCTCTTCTAGGTGATAAACGTCTGGGTGAAGGTCGAACTCTACGAATTTCTCACCATTTGATTTAACACATAGTAGATTGTCTACGTGTAGAGAAGAGGTTTTAGCCCCTGTATCAACACGTGTATGTAGTCCAGTTATCCCTAACTCTGGTAAGCAAAGTGCTTCGGTATTCCCTATGATCATTTTATTGTTCATTTTCTTTCCAATCATGAGTTAACGGTATTCAATCAGCCCTTGCCACGAGTACGGTTAGCGTTTGGCTTTGCATTTTTTTCGATGAACTCGAAAATCATGTCTGCTACATCTTTACCCGTTGCTTTCTCGATGCCTTCTAGGCCTGGAGAAGAGTTTACTTCCATTACCACTGGGCCGTTCTTAGATTGTAGAATATCTACACCACATAGGTTTAGTCCCATGATTTTTGCTGCATTGATTGCTGTTGCGCGCTCTTCTTTGGTTAGTTTAACCAGTTGAGCAGTACCGCCACGGTGCAGGTTAGAGCGGAATTCACCCTCACCAGCTTGACGTTTCATTGCAGCAATTACTTTGTTGCCAACAACAAAACAACGGATGTCTGCGCCATTTGCTTCTTCAATGAACTCTTGAACCAAGATGTTCGCTTTTAGGCCCATGAACGCTTCGATAACGCTTTCTGCTGCTTTGTTTGTTTCAGCTAGAACTACACCGATACCTTGAGTACCTTCAAGTAGCTTGATCACAAGTGGCGCGCCACCTACGTTTTTGATCAGGTCTTGAATTTTGTCTGGGCGGCTAGCGAAACCTGTTTTTGGTAAGCCAATACCTTTACGAGACAACAGTTGCAGTGAGCGCAGTTTGTCGCGAGAACGACTGATTGCTACTGACTCATTGATACAAAAAGTGCCCATCATTTCGAATTGGCGAACAACCGCAGTTCCGTAAAAGGTAATGGAAGCGCCAATACGTGGAATAACAGCATCGTATTGAGGTAGCTCTTCACCCATGTAGCGAATCTTCGGATTGTTACTCGCGATATCTATATCACAGTGCAACGTGTCGATAACATCGACCTGATGACCACGTGCTTCTCCAGCCTGCTTTAGACGAGCGGTAGAGTATAGATTTTCGTTGCGAGAAAGAATTGCGATACGCATGGCGTTTCCTTAGTTAATACCTGATTGGTAACTGCAAATAAATTAGTTGTTAGCTGAGCTTTCAGTTTTTTCTGAGGCTCCTTGCTTGCTTCGGGGCGAACCTTAAGGCTTTTCGTTCAACTAAGAAAACGAATTAAATTTGTCGAGTCGACAATGGAAATTTATCGATTGTGTGAGCTATTGGTACAGCAGGCTTGAGAGGGGAATTGGAATGGAAAAGCGAGTTGAGACCTAACTCATATTGGGGGTAGGAGCATATTAGGCTGTACCCAACTCGCGTTTACTCGGTGCTAAAAAGTGTACTAATAACGCCAGTTACATAGATCTAAAAGTGTTCGTAGTGCTTCTCTTTCGAGCTTACTGCAGGTGCTTTTTAGCTTGTTAAGATAGTATTTTCTCATGGTCATTACTCTCTCTGGTTAGGCTTTATTTACAACCTATGGTTTGTTGCTGACCCGTTCATTATGGATAATTAAGAGGAACTAAAAAACAGATGTTATTTTTATTGGTTGTTCCTGTTTTGGTCGCATTACACTACTTTTTGATGAATGTGTTTTATAATGGGCTTAATTAGGAAGAACTATCTTTAAAAGGTTCATTATTTGTCTGATCTAAACATGATGCGTTACTACACGCGGCTAGAGTCGTTCGAGCCAAACATTTCTCATTCAGTCACCCTAGCCGAAGTAGCGGATATGCTGTTTACAAGCTTGCGTCACGCTCGAACCTTACTTGGTAAGATGCATCAAGCTGAATGGGTGGTGTGGGAGCCAAAAGTTGGCAGGAATCAACGCTCTAACTTAACACTGCGTTTTAGCAATTCAGAGTTGGCGCAGCATGTTGCAAGTAAACTGATAGAGCAGGGCCAGTACGAAAAAGCACTTTCCATATTGGATAATGACCGCGCTGTGTTTGGTTCTTTACTGCAAGAAACTTCCGGCGCGACCATGCGTGAAGGGCTGCTGCACGTTCAATTAACCTATAAGCGTAAGTTTGAGGATTTGTTTCCGCACCATATACACCGCAGTAGCGAACGATTTTTGATCAGACAGGTTTTTAGCTGCCTAGTGACGTGTAATGGTAAAGGTGAGTTAAAGCCTGAATTAGCTCACCATTGGGAATATGACACCGAGCAACTGGTTTGGACTTTCTATCTGCGCCCGGGACTTACTTTCCATGACGGGCAACCTGTGGATGCTAAGCAATTAGTTTCGATGTTTTCTGCGTTGCAAACCTTACCTTTCTATCAGACAGAGCTAGCCCATGTCGCTTCAGTTTACAGTGAGCAGCCATTGAGGATCAGCTTTCAACTCACCAAAGCAGATACCGGCTTTGCTGGTTTACTTGCTGGCGTTAAATATTCGATTCAACCCGCAGCGCAAGTCACCCGTGAACCGTCGCCATTAAGTACCGTGTCCCATGCTGTTATTGGAACCGGCCCCTTCAAAGTGGTTGAGACCAATAATGAACGAATCAAGCTCGCCGCATTTGAGCATTATTATGGTTGTCGCTCGTTAACCGATGAGGTGACTATCTGGCAGTTTGAGGAATCAATGACGGGCACTGCTCGTTTCGATGACAGCCAAATGCACGTATCGCCTTATGGAAATTCTTCTTGTTTCCATCAATTAGGAAAAAGCGATGCGGAACTTGTTTCAGCAGACACAGACGGCCTTCGTAGCCGAGTCGAGGATGGATGCTTGTTTATCCTGTTCAATCAGAACTCAGCGGCTAACCCACTAAATAATGAGCAGCGCAAATACCTTTCAGAACTGACCAACCCACAAGCGATTTTGTCACAGTTGGAACATAACAAGGGTCTGTTTAGTGTCTCTTTAGCTCAAAATATACTGCCAAGTTGGCAGAAATTGTATCGAACGCCTTCGAAAGAGACACAACTGCCGAAAAAGATGAGTATAGCGGTTTACGATTATTATGCGTTGTATCGATGTGCGATTTGCGTATCTGACATACTCAAACGATATGGTGTGGAAGTTGAGGTGAACACCTACAGTTTTCGAGAATTGGCTCAGTTATCTCAGAGTGGCGAGTTAAAGGAGGACTTGGTGCTGTGTAACTTGAACCTCGATGACAATGCTCCGTCTTCGCTGTTCTCGTGGATGATGAACGACCCTGTTTTGCACTCTGCTTTGGGAGAGATGAACAGCGATTGGCTCAAGCAGCGCTTGGATAGTCATAAAGCATCCGTGGAACTGCCTAATTACTTGGCAGAGCTAGAACCCATCGCGTCTACTCTGATCTCAGATTATTGGTTAGTGCCTATGTTCCACCACTTACAGACCGTTCGTTTCCAAGGGATTCTGAAAAACGTGGCCATCACAAACTGGGGATGGCCAGACTTCAAGAATGTATGGTCTGCTGATTAACCTTTCTTACTAACTAAATAACTAAGTTAGCTCGTTTTCAAAGTCGGTTTTTCCAAAATCGACTTTGACACGCTTACGTCTAGATAAATTAAAAATTACACTCTGTGGTTTACTTTTTGGTTTTGGTATGTAAACTAGTCAGTGTAGTTTTTGAGTTGGGTCTTTCCCAACGGTTGAAGAGATACCAATGAAAAAATATCTATTACCGATTTTAGGAGTACTTGCCGTGGTCGCTATCGTAAGCACAGGTTCACAATCAAATGACAATCTAGATAAGCTTCCAAAGAAGTTTGCTAACAGTGAGTTAGAGTACAAATCGGGCATGTCTGATATTTTTTCAATCTTGAAAGCGTATGTAACCGTGGAAAGAAATGAGCCAGTGCCACGTGCTGCATTGCCTTTGATTCCGATGACAGCCGAGCAATTGATCGAAGAGACAGAAGACGTTGCGTACCGCTTAGGTCACTCAAGTGTGATGATGAAGCTAGATGGCAAGTTAGTGATGACTGACCCTGTGTTCAGTGATCGTGCATCACCGGTGCAATGGATGGGACCAAAGCGTTTTCATCCGACACCAATCACACTGCAAGACCTACCCGATATTGATGTGGTGGTGATCAGCCACGATCACTACGACCATTTAGACAAAGGCGCCGTTAAGGTGCTCGCCGACAAAGTGGGTACGTTCCTAGTGCCGTTAAGAGTGGGCGCACTATTGGAAAAGTGGGGCGTGGATAAAGAGAAGATCATTGAGTTGAATTGGTGGGAATCGGCAACGGCCTCAGACATTGAGTTCACGTTAACGCCGACACAGCACTTCTCTGGCCGTGGCTTGCTTGATCGTGACCAAACACTGTGGGGTAGCTGGGTTATTAACGTTTCAGACAAGAAAGTCTTCTTTAGCGGTGATTCTGGTTACTTCAGCGGCTTTAAAGAGATTGGTGAGCGCTATGGGCCGTTTGATTTAACCATGGTTGAAACGGGCGCGTATAACTCACTTTGGTCGGATATTCATATGTTCCCAGAGCAGAGTGTTCAGGCGCACATTGATCTGCAAGGTAAGGTGATGATGCCAATCCACAACAGTACCTTCGACCTTTCTATGCACGATTGGCAAGATCCAATGGAACAAGCACTGGCGATAAGCAAAGAGCGAGATGTACAAATGGTAAGCCCGGTGATGGGTGAACGTTTGGTGATCTCAGAGCCTGTACCTGTTCAGGCATGGTGGAAACTAGCATCGAATTAGAGCTGTCATCCAAATAGACATAGCTAAACCACTAAGCTGTACAACCCAACTTATACACGAAACGCCACCGATTTTACGATTCGGTGGCGTTTTTTCGTTTTATTTTTAAGATCAGCTTTCTAAGTTCTGCGCCATTTTCTTCGCAATTTTTCTGAATTGCTCTAACTCGTCTTCGGTCATGCCTTTGGTCATTTTCTTCAGCATGTCTCGATCGATATCCGAGACCTTACTCATGATCTCTTGACCCTTATCAGTCAGAACCAATAACTGGCTGCGCTTGTCTTCCGGGTTCGGAGACTTTTTCACAAGTTCCTGATTGATCAAGGCATTAATAAGCCGAGTGACCTGTGCTTTATCACGGTCTAGGAAGTGTGCGATATCGATAGCGGTACATGGAGACTTCTTGGTAATGATCTTCATGACACGAATGTTCATAGGGGCGATCTCTGAGTCTAAGCTCTCAATCTGTTGGCTCATTTGACGTTTCAAAGAGTGCACTAAACGAAAGATAGACTCTAGCGATGTGTTATCAGACATAAACGATCCTTAGAAATATAGTTGACATTATCAACTACTGTATTTATAGTTGACATTATCAACTTAATTGTTCGTAAATTCAAGACAGGAAATAGATATGACGATTCAAGCAACTCTAACGCCAACTCTTCCTGAGCAAAAAGGCACACCGGTTTTATACAAAATTTTGGTCATGATGAGCTTAATGCTAACGATTGGCGGCAGTTTAACGGCCGTGATGACCTACATGAATGTCGGATTCGGCGAGGCATTTATTGGCAACTGGCTTTCTTCGTTAGCCCTTGTTGTCGTGATCATGATGCCAATGGGCGCGGTGATGATGGCTTTAGTCACCAAAGCCGTTGCTAGAGTGTTCACAACTTATAGCGAGAAAGTTCGCAACCTGATCGTAGGACTGATCATGGCATTCATTATGGAGTCCATGATGGCATTTGTAACAGCGGCAAATAATATTGGATTTTCGGATACATCGGCGTTTACCAGTGGATGGTTTAATGGATTTATTGCCGCGCTTCCTATTGGCCTTACGATCATGGTCGTAATGTCGATGACGGTTAAACCTAAGCTAGAACGATTCATGAAGAGCTAGCCAAAACATTTCACAGCATTGTAGGAGATCCACATGAAAGCATTTACAGGCAAACACAATAACTACCGCATCACTATTGAAGAAGTGAGCGTTAAAGAAGACCGCGAACTTCAAACCATGCAGTTTGAAATTGAAGACAGAGAAAACATGTTCGCGATTGTTGAGAAGATCAAACAAGACAGCGGCTTAGATGAGCAATCAGCAGCACGACTGGGTGTGAGTATCCGCTTACTCGGCCCATTGATGATGCAAGATAGAAAGCATCCTTTGTTCGTTAATTTTATGCCTCACTTCAGAGACTTCATGCAAAACCTCAAGAAGACCTTGAAAGGGCAGTAAAGCCTAACCATCAGCAACACATCGAAAAGCCAGTAACGAACTTACTGGCTTTTGTTGTCTTTAAATCAAAATAATTTCAGTTGTTTGCGTCTAGAATATGCGAAAATTGATGGCTGAATTTTCGGTGTAGCACCGTTGTTGAATTGTCTATTCAAGCTTTAAGAAATCCGATATTATACTGGTCATAAAACTAAAGGTGGTATTATATGACAAATGTATTTAAACAAGCAGCTGAAGAACTGTTGAGTCGTCGCGTTGCAGGCACCAAAGCACCAAGATTGGACGAACAGTACCGTCCGAATAACTTGGAAGATGCGCTAAAGATCCAATCATCAATGATCGATTTGAAAAGCGATAAAGTTGGCGGTTGGAAGTGCTTACTTCCTCTGGCTGAAGACAAGTTTGTTGTTGCGCCAATCTTCTCGGGCAGCGTTCAACAAGGCGAAGTTTGTGAACTATTTGCAGACAACGACGTGGTACGCGTTGAGCCTGAAATTGCATTTACGCTTGCTAAGAGTCTGCCTGCAAGCCAAGAAGGCTACAGCGAAGAGCAAATCAACGAAGCGATTGGTTCTTGTCACATGGCACTTGAGTTAATGCAGTCTCGTTTTGCGGATGACAGCGGCGCTGAGTTCTATGAAAAACTGGCCGATGGCCTAGTAAACCAAGGCTTATTCATTGGCCCTGAGATTGATCGCGAAAAAGCGTTCACTTCTGCAGAGATCAGCATTGAAGTGACACAAGGCGAGCAAGTTCAAGCATTCGACGGTAAGCACCCGAATACACTGCCACCAAGCCCAATTTACTGGCTGATTAACTACATGACACGTCGTGGTGTTGATTTCCAAGCGGGTGAAGCCATTATCACGGGCTCTTACTGCGGTATCGTGGAAATGGAATTCGATAAACCAACGACCTTCCATTATGAAGGTATTGGCGAATACCAAGTAACGTTCAAACAGAAACGCTAACTTCTAGCTGCGTATTATCTGTTATCGAAAGGCTGTTTACTGATGAGTAAATAGCCTTTTTTATTACGTGATGCTCAATAGGGTTCTTATTACTTTGCATTAAATTAGGCGTTTAGACGTCTAGACGTTGACAAGTTCTAAGTGTGATATTAGTCTGCTCTCCTTCCTGTTCTATTGTGTTGTCGTTCCATGTCCAATTCAAAAAATTCTAACGCGGTAATTGCCCCTTCGGCAGTGGCGCTTATCCCTCTGATCGTTTTCCTTGCGCTGTTTATTGGCGTGGGTACATACCTGTCGCTACAAGGCGTCGATTTTGCTTTCTATCAGCTTCCAGCTCCGATTGCGGCTCTGCCTGCCGTGATGTTAGCGTTGCTATTGAGCAAAGATAAATTGAACCGTGCGATCGAGCAGTTCTTAGGTGGCGTGGGTCACAAAGACATTATTGCAATGTGTATGATCTACCTATTGGCGGGCGCTTTTGCTGCTGTGGCTAAAGCTTCTGGTGGCGTGGATGCGACGGTAAACCTTGGTCTATCTGCTATCCCAACGAGCATGATCCTGCCGGGCATCTTCCTTATTTCGGCGTTCATTGCGACCGCAATGGGCACATCTATGGGTACTATCGCTGCGGTTGCTCCTGTTGCACTCGGCATTGCTGACTCTGCAGGCATGAGCATTCCTCTGACTGCTGGCGTGGTGCTAAGTGGCGCTATGTTTGGTGATAACCTTTCAATCATCTCTGATACCACGATTGCCGCGACTCGCTCGCAAGGCTGTGAGATGAGAGATAAGTTTAAAGAGAACATCCGTATTGCACTTCCTGCTGCACTTATCGCGATTGTTATCTTTGCTTTCAACAGCACAGCAACTCAAGTTCCTGAAACAGGCCCAATTGAATGGCTGAAAGTCCTTCCGTACATCACTATCCTAATCCTTGCGGTATCGGGCATGAATGTATTCGTTGTGTTGACGATCGGTATCTTGCTAGCGGGTGGGGTGAGCCTAGGTTCTGTTGAGAACTACGGTATGACGGATTACGCTCAAGACATTTACGCTGGCTTTGGCAACATGCAAGAGATCTTCTTACTGTCGATGCTGATTGGTGGTTTGAGTGAGCTGATGCGTCGCCAAGGTGGGTTAGCGTTTCTGACTAACTTAGTGAGCGGTTTGATTCGTGCATTTGGTTCTTCTCACTCTAAGCAAGCGAATGGCCGCGCAAGTGAGCTAGGTATTGCTGGCTTGGTATCAATGGTAAACCTATGTACGGCAAACAACACGGTAGCAATCATTGTTTCTGGTAGTGTTGCTCGTCAATTAGCAGAAGAGAACGATGTGTCTCCACGCCGCTCTGCAAGTTTGCTGGATATCTTTTCGTGTGTGATTCAAGGCGTATTGCCTTACGGTGCTCAGGTATTGCTATTGGGCTCTGTGTTTAACCTATCGCCGCTAGAGATCGTGTCTAACTCTTACTACTGTTTTGCTCTTGCAATCGTGGCTGTGGTTGCTGTGTTTATTAAACACCCAGCACGTCAAGTGGCTCAAGCTTAGTAACAATTGACCAAACTGAGTGCTCACTGGCTCTGATAAGAAGGCTCCTTAATAGGAGCTTTTTTGTGCGTGAAACTCATGGCTTGAAAATTCAATGTACGTCTTCAAATACAAGAAAACCGCCTATGTAGACGGTAATGCCGTTCACTTAA
>NZ_JBFRPJ010000105.1:0-355 GCF_041471945.1 Vibrio sp. 10N.261.51.A4 | reverse complement strand
CATACCGCTCTTTCCAATACTTATTTGAGCCGTATAATTTCTGGCAACCCACGGCGAGATTTCGAGGGTGACCACGCTCCCAGAAGGCTGCCCCTTCTCTTGGGGGAATAAGCGCAACGGCTCGCTTCATCTTAATAGCAGCGCGACACGCTCTCGTGTCGTAAGCGCCATCACCAGACACCTCAAGGATGCTTCGACGTGTTTGTTTCAGTAGGTTCGGGAGTACTTCACCATCTGTAACCGTTGATAAACTTAGCTCGGCGGCAATGATCTCATGAGTGCTTGTATCAACTGCAATATGCAGCTTTCGCCAGACTCTCCGCTTGCCATCCGTCCCGTGTTTTTTGACTTTCCA